>NZ_JBVJLI010000011.1:147251-197723 GCF_055584805.1 Pseudomonas sp. NPDC090752
TAGGCCACTGTTAACGCAGTGGCCTTTTTCTTTGGCCTGGAAAAAGCAGGCCCTACAGGAATATTGCACGATCACGATTTAGTGCTTGACCCCTCAGCTCTAAGCTGTAGAATGCGCACCTCTGACGCGGGATGGAGCAGTCTGGTAGCTCGTCGGGCTCATAACCCGAAGGTCGTCGGTTCAAATCCGGCTCCCGCAACCATATTCGTCAGAACAAACCCCGCCTGTGTAACAGCAGCGCGGGGTTTGTTGTTTTTCGTCGACTGAAAACCTTTGCTGTATCGGCCAGCCCTCGAGTTTGAGAGGTCGTCCTCTGGATGAACTATCTTTAACCGTGCCGGACGACTGAAAGTCATGTTGCCCGGAGTAATATCTGGATACGTTTCCAAAGGGACTTTCACTTGGCCGCACCTTCCCCTCACCTCGCGCTGAAAGCCCGAGGTAACTCATGACTTCCCAGAACCCAGCCCCCCAGGAGCCACTCGCCTCGGCATTGCCTGTAGCCGCGCAGCGTCTGCCCTGGCTGGAGCGCCTGAGCCGTTACCGCCAACCCATCGGCCTCGGCGTGACCCTGGTGCTGTTCGCCATGGCCCTGATTGCCTGCCGCCACTTACTGAGCGAATTAGACATCTATGCGCTGCACGATGCCATGCTCAGCGTGCCAGCCCAATCACTGATCGGCGCCTTGCTGGCGACGGTCATCGGGTTTGTGATCCTGCTCGGTTACGAATGGTCGGCCAGTCGTTATGCCGCGGTGAAGTTGCCTGCCCGGACACTAGTATTCGGCGGCTTCAGCGCGTTCGCCATCGGTAACGCCATCGGCCTGTCGATGCTCTCTGGCGGTTCGGTGCGTTATCGCCTGTACGCTCGCCAAGGCCTAGGCGCCGCCGAAGTCGCGCGCATGACAGTGTTTGCCAGCCTGTCACTGGGTTGCGCCCTGCCCCCGCTGGCAGCGCTTGCCACCTTGAGCAACCTGCCCGCCGCCGCAACGGCCCTGCGTTTGCCCGCGAGCGTACTGGCCGGGATCGCCGTTGCCGTGCTGGCCCTGTCGGCCGTGCTGGTGATCGGGCTGTATCGCCGACGGTTGCCAGATCAGCCCTTGACCGACAGCCTGCTGGTGCAGATCGGTCGGCGCACCTTGCGCCTGCCCGGCGCGCGGCTGACGGCACTGCAACTGGTCATCACCGCACTGGACGTTGTTGCCGCTGCTACCGTGCTCTATCTGCTGCTGCCAGAAGCCCCGCCATTCGGCGCGTTCATCCTGGTCTACCTGCTGGCGCTGGCCGCTGGCGTGCTCAGCCATGTGCCAGGCGGGGTCGGGGTCTTCGAAGCGATCTTGCTGGCTGCCTTCGCCGACCAGCTGGGCGCCGCGCCACTGGCCGCCGCCCTGCTGCTGTACCGCTTGATCTACGTAGTACTGCCACTGCTGCTGGCGTGCGCACTGCTGCTGGGCAACGAGGCTAAGCGTCTGCTGTTCGCACAGCAGGCGATCAAGGCCGCCTCCGGGCTGGCCGCGCCAATCCTGGCGATCCTCGTGTTTCTCTCCGGCGTGGTACTGCTGTTCTCGGGCGCTACACCCGAGATCGACACCCGCCTGGAGCACATGGGTTTCCTTGTGCCACACCGCCTGATCGACGCCTCGCACTTCGGCGCCAGCCTGATCGGCGTGTTGTGCCTGTTGCTGGCTCAGGGCCTGCGTCGCCGGCTTTCCGCGGCCTGGTTACTGACCACCGTGCTGTTGCTGGTGGGTGCCCTGCTGTCGTTGCTCAAAGGCTTCGACTGGGAAGAAGCCAGCCTGCTGATCTGCACCGCCGCCCTGCTCGCCTTGTTCCGCCGTTCATTCTATCGGCCAAGCCGGCTACTGGAGCTGCCGTTCTCACCGGTATACCTGGTGGCCAGCGCCTGCGTGGTCGGCGCTTCAGTATGGCTTTTGTTATTCGCCTACCAGGACGTGCCGTACAGTCACCAGCTGTGGTGGCAGTTCACCCTCGACGCCGATGCCCCCCGTGGCCTGCGCGCAGCCATGGGCAGCGCAGTGCTGCTGGTGATCGTCGCCCTCACCTGGCTGCTGCGCACCGCCCGCCCGGTCATTCACCTGCCCGATGGCGAAGAGCTGCAGCGTGCCAACCGTATCCTGCTGGCGTCCGAGCAACCCGATGGCGGCCTTGCCCTGACCGGTGACAAGGCGCTGTTGTTCCACCCAAGCGACAACGCCTTCCTCATGTATGCCCGCCGTGGCCGTAGCCTGGTGGCGCTGTACGACCCCATCGGCCCGGCCCAGGAGCGCGCCGAGATGATCTGGCAGTTCCGCGACCTGTGCGACTTGCACCACGCCCGCCCGGTCTTCTACCAGGTACGCGCGGAGAACCTGCCGTTCTACATGGACATTGGCCTGTCCGCCCTCAAGCTCGGCGAGGAAGCCCGGGTCGACCTGCGCCGCTTCGACCTCGAAGCCAAGGGCAAGGAAATGAAAGACCTGCGTTATACCTGGAACCGTGGCGGACGCGATGGCCTGAGCCTGGAGATCCACGAACCGGGCGAGGCGCCCCTGGCCGAACTCAAGGAAATATCCGACGCCTGGCTGGGCGGCAAGAACGTGCGCGAAAAGGGCTTTTCGCTGGGACGCTTCAGCCCCGAGTACCTGCAACACTTCCGCATTGCCCTGATCCGCTTCCAGGGCCGGCCGGTGGCGTTTGCCAACTTGCTGGAAACCCATGTCAACGAGCTGGCCAGTCTCGACCTGATGCGCGCCCACCCCGAGGCGCCGAAGCTGACCATGGAATTCATGATGATCGGCCTGATCCTGCACTACAAAAGCCATGACTACGGGCGCTTCAGCCTGGGTATGGTCCCGCTTTCCGGCCTGCAGCCACGGCGTGGCGCACCTCTGACTCAACGCTTGGGCTCCATGGTGTTCCGCCGCGGCGAACAGCTTTACAACTTCCAGGGCCTGCGGCGCTTCAAGGACAAGTTCCAGCCGGACTGGGAACCTCGTTACATGGCCGTGCCAGCCGGGCTCGACCCGTTGGTGGCACTGGCCGACACCGCCGCCCTGATTGCAGGCGGCCTGACTGGATTGGTGAAACGTTGATGATCCGACGCTATTGGCAGTACATCTTGATCCCCTTGCTCGTGGCCGCCCTCGCCGGTGCCGCTGCCTTCTGGCTATGGACGCGCCCGGCCCCCGACGCTCGCCTGGAGCAACTGAGCCTCAATGACATCAGCATCACCCGAGTCACGCCCGGCGTCCACGCCAAGGCCCGGGTCGCCATCGGCGTGCCCGTGGACCAAGCCCTGACCGACAAGCAGCTGCTGGACCTGAGCCAGGCTGGCGAAGCTCAACTGGTGCAGGTCATCCTGCCACCTGGCGACTGCAGCAAGCAGCAGCAGGCAATGGACCAGGCGCAAGGCCTGCTGGCTGACAAGCCGACCCTGGTCGCCGGTATAGGCCCAGGTGCTGCCCAAGCCTGGCGCTGGCTTGCCGCGCAGACGGACGAAAAGGCCCGCGCCATCTCCGTCGACTTCAACGTCGAGCAACCCGGCTGCGCTGCCCTGCCAAAATCCGCCGCCCATGGCCATTGGAATGTCGCCTGGAACGACAACCCGGACGACGCCAGCGCCGCCTTCGTGCGCGACCAGACCAATGCCGAAACCAGCATCAGCGACTACGACATCCATCTGCCGCAAGTGCTCAAAGCGCAGCTGACCCAGGCGCTGGTCGGCCGAGATGGCAATGCTCTGGCCATCCCGGTGGTGGAAGTACCCGCCGGACAGACCACCGACACCGTGACCCTGTTCCTCTCCGGTGACGGCGGCTGGCGCGACCTGGACCGCGACGTGGCGGGTGAAATGGCCAAGCTCGGTTATCCGGTCGTCGGCATCGATACCCTGCGTTATTACTGGCAGCACAAGACCCCCGAGCAAAGTGCCGCCGACCTTTCGGAACTGATGCAGCACTATCGTCAGAAATGGGGCACCAAGCGCTTTGTACTGACCGGTTATTCGTTTGGTGCCGACGTGCTGCCGGCGATTTACAACCGCCTGCCGGCCGAAGACCAGCAGCGTATCGACGCCGTGATGCTGTTGGCCTTCGCCCGCAGCGGCAGCTTCGAGATCGAAGTCGAGGGCTGGCTGGGCAAAGAAGGCCAGGAAGCGCCTACCGGACCGGAAATGGCCAAGCTGCCGTCCTCAAAAGTAGTCTGCGTGTATGGCCTGGAAGAGGCCGACGAAAGCGGTTGTACCGACAAGACCGCCGTAGGTGAGCGCATGAAGTTGCCAGGTGGGCACCACTTCGACGAGAACTACCCGGCGCTGGCCAAACGCTTGATTGGCGAGATCGAGACCCGCCAGGGCAAGTCCAGCGTGGCGGAGCAGAATTGAGCTGAACCGGGGGGCTGCTTTGCAGCCCATTCGCGGGGCAAGCCCGCTCCCACAGATACATCACAGTTTTCGAGTTCAGTGGATTTGAATCTGTGGGAGCGGGCTGGCCCCGCGAAAGGGCCGCAAAGCGGCCCCAAGTTCGGTCAGATCTCGACCTGTGTCCCCAGCTCGATCACCCGGTTGAGCGGCAGATTGAAGAAGCGCAGATTACCGTTGGCATTCTTCAGCAAGAAGGCAAACAAATTCCCCCGCCAGCGCGACATCCCTTCCAGACGCGTTGCGATCACCGTTTCACGGCTGAGAAAGTAGGTCGTGCGCATCGGGCTGAAATCCAGCTCGTCCAGATGGCACAGTTTCAGCGCCGCCGGCACGTCCGGTTCATCCATGAAGCCAAAGTGCAGCAAGACGCGGAAAAAGCCATCACCAAAGGCCTCCACCTCGAAGCGCTTGTGCTCCGGTACCCGCGGCTGATCTTCACTAACCACCGTCAACAGCACCACCTGGCTGTGCAGTACCTGGTTGTGCAACATGTTGTGCAGCAGCGCATGGGGCACTGCATTCGGTCGCGCGGTAAGAAACACGGCTGTACCTTCGACGCGGTGCGGCGGCTGCAGGTGGATGCTACTGATGAACAAGTCTAGCGGCAGCCCGCCCTCATCGATGCGCTCGACGAGGATTTGCTTGCCACGTTTCCAGGTGCTCATCAGCAGGAACAGCACACCGCCTGCCAGCACCGGGAACGCCCCACCTTGGACGATTTTCGGCACGTTGGCGGCGAAGAACAGCCCGTCGACGAAGAGAAAACCCAGCAGGATCGGCACCGCCAGCACCGGCGGCCATTTCCACAACAGCAACATCACCGACGCTACCAGGATGGTGGTCATCAGCATGGTGCCGGTGACCGCCACGCCATAAGCCGCAGCCAGCGCGCCGGAAGACTCGAAGCCGATCACCAGCAGCACCACGCCGACCATCAGCGTCCAATTTACCGCTGCAATATAGATCTGACCCTGCTCATCGCTGGAGGTGTGCTGGATCTGCATGCGCGGAATGTAGCCAAGCTGGATGGCCTGGCGAGTCAGGGAGAAGGCCCCCGAGATCACCGCCTGCGAAGCGATCACCGTGGCCATGGTCGCCAGCCCCACCAGCGGCAGCAGCGCCCAACCCGGCGCCAGCAGGTAGAACGGGTTGCGCGCAGCATCGGGGTTTTGCAGCAGGATCGCGCCCTGGCCGAAATAGTTGAGCACCAACGCCGGCAGCACCAAGGCGAACCAGGCGCGGGCGATCGGCTTGCGCCCGAAGTGGCCCATGTCGGCATACAGCGCCTCGGCCCCGGTCAAAGCCAGCACCACCGCGCCTAGAATCGCCACGCCCATGCCTGGGTGAACGATGAAGAAGTTAACTGCCCAGCCCGGGTTGAACGCCTTCAGCACTTCCGGGCTCTGCGAGATGCCATGCACGCCCAGCGCGCCGAGCACCACGAACCAGGTGACCATGATCGGGCCGAACAGCTTGCCGATCTTCTCGGTGCCGTGCTTTTGTACCAGGAACAGCGCCACCAGCACCACCAGCGAAATCGGCACCACCCAGTGGTCGATACCTTCGAACGCCAGGCCCATGCCCTCCACCGCCGACAACACCGACACCGCCGGGGTGATCATGCTATCGCCATAGAACAGCGAAGCGCCGATCAGCCCGCAGATGACCATCAACGTGCGCAAGCGCGGATAGGCCGCCGTGGCCCGTCGGGCAAGTGCGGTCAGGGCCATGGTGCCGCCTTCACCTCCGTTGTCGGCGCGCAGGATGAACATCACGTACTTGAACGACACCACCCACAGCAACGACCAGAGGATCAGCGAAAGGATCCCCAGCACCCCGTCATGGTTGACCGGCACTCCGTAACCGCCGCTAAAGACTTCTTTGAGGGTGTAGAGCGGGCTCGTCCCGATATCGCCATAGACCACCCCAACAGCTGCCACCAGCAGGCCCAGCGACCTGGCCGCGCCTTGCTTTCCCGCCTGCCCGCCCTCGGTGTGACTGCTTGCCTGAACCATCGACCACTCCCGCAAACGGCCATCGAGGCCGGTAGAATTCACACGCGCGCCGGGGCATCGCTGACCCACTGAGGCAACGGCGCGAAGCATAGCGCAGCGTTCGTCGCATTTGTGCTGGTCAAGCGACCGTGCGCTCGCTAGAATTGCGCACTTTTTGATCAGAGGCGCCAAAAAGCGCCCGTCAAGACCGCCGCCGTTTCCGGCCGTGCGGCCTGCATTCAATACCGAGGTTAGTCATGTCCACCACTCCCGCCACCCCCAAGGTAGGATTCGTCAGCCTGGGCTGCCCGAAAGCCCTGGTCGATTCCGAGCGCATTCTGACCCAGCTGCGCATGGAAGGTTATGAAGTCGTGCCCACCTACGAGGACGCCGACGTGGTGGTGGTCAACACCTGCGGCTTCATCGACAGCGCCAAAGCCGAGTCGCTGGAAGTGATCGGCGAAGCGATCAAGGAAAACGGCAAGGTCATCGTCACCGGCTGCATGGGTGTCGAGGAAGGCAGCATTCGTGACGTGCACCCGAGCGTGCTGTCGGTCACTGGCCCCCAGCAGTACGAGCAGGTGGTCAATGCCGTCCACGAAGTGGTGCCACCGCGCCAGGACCACAACCCGCTGATCGACCTGGTGCCGCCACAGGGCGTCAAGCTGACTCCGCGCCATTACGCCTACCTGAAGATTTCCGAAGGCTGCAACCACAGCTGCAGCTTCTGCATCATCCCGTCTATGCGCGGCAAGCTGGTCAGCCGCCCGGTTGGTGAAGTGCTGAGCGAGGCCGAGCGCCTGGTCAAGGCCGGCGTCAAGGAGATCTTGGTGATCTCCCAGGACACCAGCGCCTACGGCGTCGACGTCAAGTACAAGACCGACTTCTGGAACGGCCGCCCGGTCAAGACCCGCATGCTCGAACTGTGCGAGGCGCTGAGCAGTCTCGGCGCCTGGGTCCGCTTGCACTATGTCTACCCCTACCCGAACGTCGACGACGTGATCCCACTGATGGCCGCCGGCAAGATCCTGCCCTACCTGGACATCCCGTTCCAGCACGCCAGCCCGAAAGTGCTGAAATCCATGAAGCGTCCAGCCTTCGAAGACCGCACCCTGGCGCGTATCAAGAATTGGCGCGAGCAGTGCCCGGAACTGGTGATCCGTTCGACCTTCATCGTCGGCTTCCCGGGCGAAACCGAAGAAGACTTCCAGTACCTGCTGGACTGGCTGACCGAAGCTCAGCTCGACCGCGTCGGCTGCTTCCAGTACTCGCCGGTCGAAGGCGCCCCCGCCAACGACCTGGGTCTCGAAGAAGTGCCGGATGATGTCAAGCAAGCGCGCTGGGACCGCTTCATGGCCCACCAGCAGGCCATCAGCAGTGCGCGTTTGCAGCTGCGCATCGGCAAGGAAATCGAAGTGCTGATCGACGAAGTTGAAGAGCAAGGCTCGGTAGGCCGCAGCTTCTTCGACGCACCGGAAATCGACGGCAGCGTGTTCATCGATGGCGACCACGGCTTCAAACCAGGCGACAAGGTCCGTTGCCGCGTGGTCGATGCCGACGAATACGACATGTGGGCCGAGCCTGTCTGAGGCTTGGAATGACATGATCAAGCCCCGCCCACTGGCGGGGCTTTTTTTTGCATCTATGGTTTCCTCAATAGCCATCGAGGAACACTGGCATGCATTCGGCCTTGACGCTGCAAACGCCCCACCTGAGCGACTATCCAGCGCTGGTTCAGGTCTGGGAAGACTCGGTGCGCGCGACCCACGATTTCCTGCCGGATGCCTACATCGTGCTGCTGCGTGAGCATGTGCTGCACAAATACCTCGACGCGGTCATGCTGGTGTGCTGCAAAGACCGTCAGGGTATCTGTGGCTTCGCTGGAGTCGCCAATGGCCGCGTGGACATGCTGTTCGTTACACCGCAGTACCGTGGCCGAGGGGTCGGCAAGCGTCTGCTGCGCTATGCCATCGATGAGCTGAATGCCGAATACCTGGATGTAAACGAGCAAAATCCGCAAGCGTTGGGCTTCTACTTGCACGAAGGTTTCAAAGTGATCGGCCGCTCGGAAACCGACGGTTTGGGGCAGCCTTATCCATTGCTACACATGAAATTAATTCCTACATCAATTTAGGAATACTCCGAAATGGCGCATTTGACATAGATTTACGTCATGAACTGCGCATGGGCAGGTACAATGTAAGACTTTTCCAGCCTTGCGAATTGCCCGCCATGTCCGAACCCATCCGCCTGTCCAAACGCCTCATCGAGCAGCTCGGTTGCTCCCGCCGTGAGGCCGAGCTGTATATCGAAGGGGGCTGGGTCACGGTCGATGGCGTGGTAGTCGAACAGCCTCAGTTCAAGGTCGAGAACCAGGCTGTCGCATTGTTGCCCGGCGCCACCGCCGAGGCGCTGGAGCCGGTTACCCTGCTGCTTAACCAGCCGGCCGGCATCGATACCGACAGCGCCCGCGACAGCATGAGCATGGCCAGTCTGAGCGAAGCGCACCGCGAAGGTGTGCGACCGCTGCACGGGCATTTCGCCCGGTTGACCTGTTCGGCCCCGCTAGAGCGCGGCGCCAGCGGCCTCCAGGTGTTCACCCAGGACTGGCGGGTGACCCGCAAGATCGACGCCGACCTACGCCGCCTGGAACAGGAATACATCATCGAAGTGCGTGGTGAAACCACGCCCCAAGCGCTTGAGCGCCTGGCGCGCGGCACGGCAGCACGCAATGACCGGGAACTGCCCAAGGCCAAGGCCAGCTGGCAGAACGAAACCCACCTGCGCCTGGCCCTGAAAAACCCGCAACCCGGGCAGATTTCCGAGATATGCGCCTATCTGCGCCTGGAAATACGCAGCATGCGCCGCATCCGCCTGGGCGGTGTGTCCATGGGCAAGCTGGCCGTGGGCCAGTGGCGCTACTTGGCCGGCACCGAACGTTTCTAAGCAATACGCCACGCCGCGGCGTGGCTTCTGAACAGGATTTTGCAGCAATGAACCACAATGATGTCCTGCGCAGCCTGCGCTACATGCTCAAGGTGAACGACGCCAAGATGGCCGAGATCATCGCGCTGTCGGGCCTGGAGGTAAACCCGGTGGTGCTCGCCACTTATCTGAAGAAAGAAGACGAGCCGGGCTTTGTAAGTTGCCCTGAGCGGGTCATGGCGCACTTTCTCGACGGCCTGGTCACCCACCGCCGTGGCAAGGATGACAGCCGTCCGGCGCAGCCTGTCGAGCTGCCGGTGACCAACAACACCGTGCTGAAGAAGCTGCGCGTGGCCTTCGAGCTCAAGGAAGACGACCTGCATGCAATTCTCAAGTCAGTCAACTTCCCGGTGTCCAAGCCCGAGCTCAGCGCGCTGTTCCGCAAAGTCGGCCACGACAACTATCGGCCTTGCGGCGACCAACTGCTGCGCAACTTCCTCAAGGGCCTGACTCTGCGCGTGCGCGGCTGATTGGCCATGCAGCATAGGGTTTCCCCCGTCGGCATCGTGCGCTCCTGCTTCAAGGAAAAATTCGCCATCCCGCGTCAGCCCCAGCTGGCACCGGCAGCACGCGGGGTGCTTGAGCTGCTGCCGCCGTTCGACCAGGGCGATGCCGTCGAGGGGCTGGAGCAGGTCAGCCACGTGTGGCTGCTGTTTCTGTTCCACCAGGCCCTGGAAGACAAACCCCGCTTGAAAGTGCGCCCGCCGCGCCTGGGCGGCAACAAGAGCATGGGCGTGTTCGCCACACGGGCTACCCATCGGCCAAATGGCATCGGCCAGTCGGTGGTCAAGCTGGAGCGCGTGGAACCGGGACGCTTGTTGCTGTCCGGGATCGACCTGCTCGATGGCACGCCGATACTGGATATCAAGCCCTACGTGCCATACGCCGACAGCATCCTCGGGGCGAGCAACCTGATGGCCAGCGATGCGCCTGAGGCAATCGCCGTGCAGTGGAGCGAAAGCGCCCTGCGCCAAGCCCGTGAGCATGCGCTGCGCCTGAGCGAACCACTGGTAGAGTTGATCGAGCAGTGCTTGGCACAAGATCCGCGTCCAGCCTATCAGGTGCCGCCGCCAGAGCGGGTCTACGGGGTGAAGTTCTGGGATGTGCAGGTCCGATGGCACTACCCGCAGCCGGACATGATTCGGGTGCTTGAGGTCGCCGCCGACTGACCACACCTGAATCGCAGGAATAAAAAAACGCAGACCTGAGTCTGCGTTTTTTGTGAGCGCGTTCGCCTTACTTCTCGACGAAGGCACGCTCGATCAGGTAGTCACCCGGCTCGCGCATGCGGGCTGAGACTTTCAGGCCGAAGCTGTCGAGCACTTCGCTGGTCTCGTCGAGCATGCTCGGACTGCCGCAGATCATCGCGCGGTCGTCCTGAGGGTTGATCGGCGGCAGGCCAATGTCGCTGAACAGCTTGCCGCTGCGCATCAGGTCGGTCAGGCGGCCTTGGTTCTCGAACGGCTCACGGGTCACGGTCGGGTAGTAGATCAACTTGTCACGCACCGCCTCACCGAAGAACTCGTTCTGCGGCAGGTGCTCGGTGATGAACTCGCGATAGGCCACTTCGTTCACGTAGCGCACGCCGTGCACCAGGATCACTTTTTCGAAGCGCTCGTAGGTTTCCGGGTCCTGGATGACGCTCATGAATGGCGCCAGGCCAGTGCCGGTGCTCAGCAAGTACAGATGCTTGCCTGGGTTCAGGTCATCGAGTACCAGGGTACCGGTAGGCTTCTTGCTGATGATGATCTCGTCGCCTTCCTTCAGGTGCTGCAACTGAGAAGTCAGCGGGCCGTCTGGCACTTTGATGCTGAAGAATTCCAGGTGCTCTTCCCAGTTCGGCGAGGCGATGGAATAGGCGCGCATGAGCGGGCGGCCAGTTTCCTGCTGCAGGCCGATCATCACGAACTGACCGTTCTCAAAGCGCAGGCCCGGGTCGCGGGTGCACTTGAAGCTGAACAGAGTGTCATTCCAGTGATGCACACTGAGGACACGTTCGTGGTTCATGTTGCTCATCGATGGGGCTCCTGAAGAAAACGCAGCGCGCACAGCGCACAGTTGCGCGATAGTTTAGGGGCAGCGACAATATCTGTTAACTGAATTATCAAGATATGTGTTATCGGTTATATAGATATGCGATTTACACTACGTCAACTACAGGTCTTCGTCGCCGTGGCCCAGCATCAGAGCGTCTCGCGGGCCGCCAGTTTGCTGGCCCTGTCGCAGTCGGCTGCCAGTACGTCAATCACCGAATTGGAGCGCCAGTCGAGTTGCCAGCTGTTCGACCGTGCGGGCAAGCGCCTGGCCCTTAATGCTTTGGGTCATCAATTGCTGCCACAAGCCGTTGCGCTGCTCGACCAGGCCAAGGAAATCGAAGATCTGCTCAACGGCAAGTCCGGTTTTGGCTCGCTGGCCGTCGGCGCCACGCTGACCATCGGCAATTACCTGGCCACCCTGCTGATCGGCAGCTTCATGCAGGTGCACCCGGAAAGCCAGGTAAAGCTGCATGTGCAGAACACTGCACATATCGTGCATCAGGTCGCGCAGTACGAAATTGATCTGGGTCTAATCGAAGGCGACTGCAACCACCCCGACCTTGAAGTGCAGCCTTGGGTCGAGGACGAGCTCGTGGTGTTCTGCGCGCCGCAACATCCACTGGCCCGGCTGGGCCGTGCGGATATCGAAAGCCTGTCGCAGGAAGCCTGGATTCTGCGCGAGCAAGGCTCAGGCACCCGCCTGACCTTCGACCAGGCCATGCGGCACCATCGCGCCAACCTGAACATCCGCCTGGAGCTGGAGCACACCGAAGCGATCAAGCGCGCCGTGGAGTCCGGACTGGGTATCGGCTGCATTTCGCGCCTAGCGCTGCGCGATGCCTTTCGCCGCGGCAGCCTGGTCCCGGTCGATACCCCGGAGCTGGACTTGATGCGCCAGTTCTATTTCATCTGGCACAAACAGAAATACCAGACTTCGGCCATGCGCGAGTTTCTTGAGCTGTGCCGCAACTTTACCGCGGGGGTTACCCGCAGCGATGAAATCGTCTTGCCGCCAATTGCCTAAAGCAGAATCACGCCCCAGACCAGCGCGACCATGGTCAGCGCCACCAGCTGCGCGGCGCTGCCCATGTCTTTGGCATTTTTCGACAGTGGATGGCGCTCCAGCGATATGCGGTCGATGGCCGCCTCCACCGCCGAGTTGAACAGCTCGACGATCAGGCCGAGCAGGCACACAGCGATCATGATCGCCCGCTCCGCACGGCTGACCGGCAGCCAGAAGGCAATCGGAATCAGCAGTACATTGAGCAGTACCAATTGACGGAAGGCAGCCTCACCCTTGAAAGCGGCGCGCAGGCCGTCCAGCGAGTAGCCGGCGGCGTTGAAGATACGTTTGAGGCCGGTCTGGCCTTTGAATGGCGACATGTGCGTCACTTCACCGATGAAAGGCCAGCAGACTAGTTGAAAACGCATCAAAAAAGCGTGAAGACGCAGGTGATTAGCTGCTTGCAACCGATTCAAGTTGTTGCAGCAACAGTGCTGCCTGAGTACGCGTGCGCACCCCCAGCTTACGGAAGATCGCAGTCACATGGGCTTTGATGGTCGCTTCCGACACACTCAGCTCATAGGCGATCTGCTTGTTCAGCAAGCCCTCACAGACCATGGTCAGCACGCGGAACTGCTGGGGCGTGAGGCTGGCCAGGCCTTCGCTTGCGGCTTTGGCCTCGGCCGAAACATCAACCTTCTCGAATGCCTGCGGCGGCCACCAGACCTCGCCATCGAGCACCTTGCGCACTGCATCCTGAATCACTTCCAGGCCGCTGGACTTGGGGATGAAACCACTGGCGCCAAACTCGCGGGACTTGACCACCACGGCCGCCTCTTCCTGGGCCGAGACCATCACTACCGGGATCTGCGGATACTGGCCGCGCAATAGCACCAGCCCGGAGAAGCCGTAGGCACCTGGCATGTTCAGGTCAAGCAGAACCAGGTCCCAATCGGCTTTTTCGCTCAGTCGGGTTTCCAGCTCGGCGATACTGGCTACCTCAACCAGGCGCACATCCGCGCCCAGGCCGAGGGTAACGGCCTGGCGCAAAGCGCTGCGGAACAGCGGGTGGTCATCGGCAATCAGGATTTCGTAAGTGGCCATCGATCTGTGGATCCTGTTCAGTGGCAAGCGCTTCATTATGAACCAAAGCAGGGCTTGTGCCCCTTGGACTATAGGAAGGTATGCAAACGCTGGTGGGTATCGTCCTGTTCGTCCAGCGGCAGACGACGTTTGCCACTGAGATAATGCAGGCTGAATACATCCAGGTAGGCATCCAACGCCTGCGAGGCCTGACTGTCGCCCGCAAGGTCAAGGCACATGGCGGCGACCTCTGCGGTACAGAAGTGATCGTCGCGCTTGGAGCGGCGCAAGCGATAGCGCGACATCTGCTCGGCTTGCAGGCTCAGCACTGGGAAACGCTCAAGATACGGACTCTTGCGGAACATCTTTCTGGCTTCGGTCCAGGTCGCATCCAGCAGGATGAACAACGGGCGCTTGCCTGGCTCGCGTACGACCTCGCTGACCACTCGCTCCTGAGCGACGAATTCGCCGGGGAAGACGATGTACGGCTGCCATTGCGGATCATCAAGCAACGCCAGCAAGCGTTCATCCACCGACGTGCGCAACCAGCCGAAGGCCGAAGTATCTTCGATCAGGTCGGCGATCAGCCAACCTGTATTGGTCGGTTTCAGTGGCTCGGTATCATGCATCAACAGGCATACGCCTGAGTCTGCCTGCACGCGAGGCTTCCAGGCGCACAGGCAATGGGTCGCAATGACCCGGCAGTCGGTACAACGCTCGGCACGTGAACCACGGGCGATGAACGGCTTGATGCTGCGAGCCAGGCGTTCGGCGCGCAGGCGCGCTACCGCATGGCTCATGCTGGCAAACCTAGGGATGGGTGACTGGACACTGCGATAACTCGGAGGAAGCAAAGCGCCAGTCTACCAGAGCTGACATCTTTTGCCGTGCAGGCGGACGGGGTGGTCCCTTATAATCTGCGCTTTGGCGGCCGTTTTCATGGAACGCCAGTCGCCAGCGCATGTCAAAGCGCCAGTCATCGAACCAGGAGAGATTCATGCTGCGTTTTATCGTCCCGACCCTGAGCCTGTTGCTCACCCTGCCCCTGGCAGCCAACGCGGCCTCCAAGCAGGAGTTCGAGCTGAACAAGATGCTGCAGAAGGTCGCCAAGGAAAGCAGCGTCGGTACCCCTCGTGCCATCAATGAAGACATACTCGACCAAGGCTACACGGCCGAAGGTAAGGCTTTGGTCAACCATCTGAGCGTGCGCCCTGAACATGCGGCGCGCATGCAATCAAATCCTGATCAGGTGCGCAGCCAACTGGGTGACAGCGTATGCCGTAACAGCGGCTACCGTAACCTGATGTCCAAAGGGGCAGTAATGGTCTACCGTTTTACCGTCTACAAGACCAATGAGCCCGTCATGGACCAGGCCTTTGACGCTGCCAGTTGCACCGCCGGCAACAAGAAAAAGTAATCAGCTGACCCGTTCGTCCTCCGCGCGCTGCGGCTCTTCGTCGGCGCGCATTTCCGCCAGTAACGCCTTCAGGTAAGGTGACTGGCACTCAGGCGCTGTCAACCGCCGACGGCACTCTTCCTCCAGGCTCACATGGTGAACCTGCGCCGCATTTTCCAGCTGCTGATAAAGCTGCCGGTCTACCTCGATGACCAAGCGATGCATAGCGCCACCTCCTGCATCGACACGTTTCGCTTCTCCAGTTAACCAAACCCTCACCGTCAATGGTCGCACGCCGACGAGCGGCCAAACGAATCCAGCCAGCATGAATGGGCGCGAGGGTCTAGATTGATAGCGAGTACCGACGATAAAACAAACTGCATCATGGCCTTGAAGGCCTACTGCAATGCTCGAGGTACACACTCGAGCCAGAGCAGCCAGCGACGCACGTAGTGTCGCGGCCGAGCCAGGCCATCGGCTCGGTCAGAGGTTTTGCTGCAGAAGGAGACGTTGAATGCCTTACCAACTGAATGAAGCGTTGTTCAATCACTTCAGGGATAGCGGTATCGACCTGAGCAAGATCGATCAGCAACTGCAACTGGTCGCGCCAGACAGCCCCAACTTACCGCTCTACCGCGACATGATGTTGACCGTCTTGCGCATGGCCCACGATGACAGTGACCGTTGGAGTGCCAAGATAACCCTGCAGGCACTGCGCGAACTGGATCACTCCTTCCGCATCCTGCAACGCTACAAGGGCCGTCGCAAAGTCACGGTGTTCGGCTCCGCGCGCACACCGCTTGAACACCCGATGTATGCGCTGGCCCGCGAACTGGGTGCTACCCTGGCACGCTCAGATCTCATGGTCATCACCGGCGCCGGTGGCGGCATTATGGCGGCGGCCCATGAAGGTGCTGGCAGCGATCACAGCCTGGGGTTCAATATCACCCTGCCATTCGAACAGCATGCCAACCCCACGGTGGATGGCACCGATAAGCTGCTGCCCTTCCACTTCTTCTTCATTCGCAAGCTGTTCTTCGTCAAGGAAGCGGACGGTCTGGTGCTCTGCCCCGGTGGTTTCGGCACGCTGGATGAAGCGCTGGAAGTGCTGACGCTGATCCAGACCGGTAAAAGCCCGCTGGTACCGGTGGTCTTACTGGACTCACCAGGTGGCACCTTCTGGAGTGATTGCCTGAAATTCATCAGCAGGCAGCTGGAAGAAAATCGCTACATCTTGCCCACTGACCTCAAGCTGGTGCGTCTGGTACACAGCGCCGACGATGCCGTAGAAGAGATCAACCAGTTCTACAGCAATTATCACTCCAGCCGCTGGCTGAAGAACCAGTTCGTGATACGCATGCACCACCGGCTCAGCGATGCCGCAGTGCAAGAGATCGAGGACGGATTTGCCGATTTGCGCCTCAGCGGCAAATATCACCAGCATGCTGACACTGGCGTGGAACATGAGACAGGCAGTTACAGTCATCTGACTCGCCTGACTTTTGCTTTTAATGGGCGTGATCAGGGGCGCCTGCGGGAGCTGGTGGACTTTATCAATCTTCCGGAAAATTGGGCCAAGCCACAGCCAATGCATACAACGCAGAGAGCTCGCGAAGCATTGAAGGTCAGCTAGGCAAACCTAATCGTATAGATCTCGGCCGCTGAGCAGGCGGCCGATCATGTCCATCGGGAAGCCACGGTAAGCGAGAAAGCGGGTCTGCTGGGCACGGCTGCGGGGGTCATGTGGACGCTCCCCGGCATATTTGCGCTGCCAGGCTTCCTGTAATCGCTCCGCCCAGTCAACACCACTGTCACGCAATGCCTGGTCGATGTCGCCACGATTCAAGCCACGCTGCCCCAATTCCTCGCGAATGCGAGCAGGGCCGTAACCTGCGTTGGATCGGTATCGAATAAAACTTTCCAGATAGCGGGCTTCGCTAAGCAATCCTTCTTCGGCGAGCCGATCGAGCGCGGGCTCAATCAGCTCATCCGAGGCACCGCGCTGACGCAGTTTTCGTGTGAGCTCCACGCGACCATGCTCACGTCGCGCGAGCAGGTCCATGGCTGTCCGTCGAACGGCGACGGGGGTGTCGAGTACAACGGACATAAGCGATCAGGCAGCTATCAATAACCGGCGTCGGCGTCAGCCACGTCGTCGGCTTTGGCGTCGGCTGCAGCAGCCTTGCCGGCTTCGGCAACAGCGCCCGCCTTGAGCAGCTTCTCGCGAATCTGCTTCTCGATCTCGGCACCGATCGCAGGGTTTTCCTGCAGATATTTGGCGGCATTTGCCTTGCCCTGGCCGATCTTGTTGCCTTGGTAGGCGTACCAGGCACCCGACTTCTCGACCAGGCCTTGAGACACGCCCAGGTCGATGATTTCACCGTTACGATAGATGCCCTTGCCGTAGAGAATCTGGAACTCGGCTTGACGGAATGGCGGCGAAACCTTGTTCTTGACGATCTTGACGCGAGTTTCGCTGCCGACCACTTCGTCGCCTTCCTTGACCGCGCCGGTACGGCGAATGTCCAGGCGCACCGAGGCGTAAAACTTCAAGGCGTTACCACCGGTGGTGGTTTCCGGGCTGCCGAACATCACGCCGATCTTCATACGGATCTGGTTGATGAAGATGACCAAGCAGTTGGCGTTCTTGATGTTACCGGTAATCTTGCGCAGCGCCTGGGACATCAGACGGGCCTGCAGACCAACGTGCATGTCACCCATTTCGCCTTCGATTTCGGCCTTGGGTACCAGGGCTGCCACGGAGTCGACGATGATCACGTCTACCGCGTTGGAACGCACCAGCATGTCGGTGATTTCCAGGGCCTGCTCGCCGGTATCCGGCTGCGAAACCAGCAGGTCGTCGACGTTGACGCCCAGCTTGCCAGCGTATTCTGGATCGAGGGCGTGCTCGGCGTCGACGAAGGCGCAGGTAGCGCCGGCCTTCTGGGCTTCGGCGATAACCGACAGGGTCAGCGTGGTTTTACCCGACGATTCCGGGCCGTAGATCTCGACGATACGGCCTTTTGGCAGGCCGCCGATGCCGAGCGCGATATCCAGGCCCAGCGAGCCGGTGGAAATGGCCGGGATTCCGGTGCGCTCATGGTCGCCCATGCGCATGACCGCGCCCTTGCCGAATTGGCGTTCGATCTGACCCAGGGCCGCAGCCAAGGCGCGCTTCTTGTTGTCGTCCATTGAAATCCTCACGTGTTCGACTTGGCCCTGACGGCCGGAATACCTGTATAAGTAGCCAGTATTATTCCACAGCGAAGCGTTTGAGCAAACCCCTGTCGTCGAATTACTCGGCACCAAGCTGTAACAAGCCGTCTAACGCGGCGATCACCGTCTGTCGGCGCACCGTTTCGCGGTCTCCATCGAAGTGGCGGCGCTCACTGGATACTCGGTCGCCATCGGCCCAGGCCAGCCACACGGTACCCACCGGTTTGGCCGGCGAGCCTCCGTCGGGACCGGCCACGCCGCTGACGGCAACGGCGAAGCGCGCGCCGCTGGCAGCCTGGGCGCCACGGGCCATGGCTTCGACCACTTCCTGACTGACGGCGCCGACTTGGTTGAACAGGTTTTCAGAAACCCCAAGCTGACGGGTTTTCTGGGCATTGGAATAGGTCACGTAACCGGCCTCGAACCAGGCCGAACTGCCGGGCACACGGGTGATGGCCTCGGCAATACCCCCGCCGGTGCAGGATTCGGCAGTGGTGACCTGAGCGTTGAAGCGGCGCAGGTGTTCGCCAAGACGGGTGGATAGAGAAGTGATCGGGTCCATGCTCGGTTCCTCATGAAAAATAGCAATAGCCCAGACATCAAGATGCCTGCAGTAGGCCAATCAAACGCAATCAAGTGCTGGCACGGCGCTTCGCCAACAGCCAGGCGGGGTAATGAATGAACAGCACGTACACCCCGAGTAATGCATATTCGAGCACCACCATCATCATGCCGGCGAAAACGGCATACATCAGCCGGCTTTCGCCATAGACGCGGTACTTCGAGCGCCCGCCGGCGAGGTCGTAATAACTGAAATAGTGAAAATAAACCGCTAGGGCAATGGCTATCACCATCGAGGGGAACAGCAGCGCCAACTGGCGTCGCCCCATCGCCAGCAGTTGCTCCGTCGGGCGAGGCCCACGCCTACGCCAGTGCAGGATAAGCACCAGGCCAATAAACGGAGCGGCACCCGCCATGTAATGGGCAGTCAGCTTGGATTGCAGTGGAAATTGCGATGACCAAGGCCCAACCCTGCCCAACAAATGGTGATCAACAAATGTTTCAAGAGCGAACCGAGATTCGTCAGCCGACAGGGCGAACACCCCCAAAGCGATAAGCAAAATGGGAAGTACACTGATCAGCGTGACGCGACCCAGCACCGTTTGTGGCAAGAACATCCTTTTTGACTTCATGCTGCCTCACCCGCTCGCTGGAGTAATTTCTGCGCCCCTGGCCTTATGGGTATCAGGGCCGACTGAATGAACCGACGGGTCTGCTGGATCAACCGGCAGCGGTTATCGAGCTTAACCGCCGTGTTGATCATCAGCCTGGTTCATCTCTGCCAACCCCAACCGCCTGGCTGCCCAACGCTCATAAAGGCGCATCGCAACATCCGCCCCACCCACGGCTGTCAGGCAGCCAAATGCGCTGGCCGCCCAGACGGACAGGCCAGCGGCATACAGCAGCATCCCCATCGATAATCCACAGACCACACAGGCGCCGGAGCGCAGCACCAGCCGACGCAGCAGTGTCCACCCGCTGGCCCCGGCTTTGTCAGCCCGCCACATTTCGCCGCTGAGGCCGGCCAATAATGCGAGAGCGAACGACACCCAAAGCGGCATATCCAGCAACACTTGCTGTTCGCTCATCACGCGCCTGCCTCCTGTTATGGTGCCCGACGGCGTTGACCGACAGGTGAGCTGCGATGAATTGTGAAGCCAAGACAAGGCAGCCAGTCAAATTCAATTTATGCATTTATGCATAAACAGTCAATGCGCGACTTCACATTTCCAGGCAAGGCGGTTTTTACAGGGGCATGCATCAGCGGGCATACATCCCCCACCAGAACACATGTCCGAGCAGGCGTATCTGCTCTTCCTGCATTTGTTGGAAGCTGTAGTCTTCATCGGGGTGCTCATCGCGGTTGAAGCTGCGCAAACGGATACCGATGGGCAGCCGATAGACCTGCTTAACACGCAACTGGCCATTATGGTTAATCGCGTAGAGGTCACCATCGATGATCTCGCCAATCGAGCATTTGCCGGTGTTGACGCCCACCGTCGCGCCGTCGCGCAACACCGGCAGCATGCTGTTGCCACGCACCGTCACGCACTTGGCCTGATCGAACTGCACGCCGTTATGGCGCAAGCTTCGCTTGCCGAAGCGCAGTCGCGCACGCTCGCTTTCTTCGATGACGAATCTTCCTGATCCTGCTGCCAATTCGACCTCGCGAAGAAAGGGGACCGACACCTCGTCGTCTTCGACGGGCGTTTCATCGTCCCACAGGCTGATGTCGCTGAGGTGCGCATGGCCGCGCGCCGACAACACCGACTCGCGCCATGCGCCTAAGCCGGCACGGCCACGCAACTGCTCGGTGCTGACACCGAAGTACTCGGCGAGCTTCGACACGTGCTTATCAGAAGGGTCGACGATCTTCTCGCTGAGGATCCGCGACAGGGTAGATTGAGGCACACCCGTACGCCGATGCAGCTCTGTCGGTGACAGGCCGTGACGGTCGAGCAGCTCTTTGAGGACTGTGGCTACATTGCGTTTTTGCATAGCATGCATAATGCAAGCACTCAGCAGCAAAAGCAATGCATTGCCGAGTTACCGCATCACCCCGCTTTCAGGCTTTCCCGGACGATTGCACTGAATGCACGTTCGTCTTGCCGGCCCAGTCGCGGCAACCCTTGCGGCCACTCGCTCGACCAATCGAGCGTGTCGATCCGTCGCATGTCCTCGATCGCTGAACGCCACCAGATCACTTTGCAGGCACGTTGATAGGCGTCGCCGCCAATGGCGCTGCCATATAACAACTTGCGGCCGACGCCACGCAACTCCGGCGGCACGCGTTTGAGGCTCCACTTCACCGCGAGCCGGCCCACCCAGGAAGGTACCGGGCGCTGCATCGGCACCTTGAGGGCTTGCCGGCACATGCTCGGCTCGAAGCGGTCACCGCTGCGGCCGAAGAAAATCTCCAGGATGGCGTGGATGTACTGCTTCATTGCGTAGTAGTGGCTGATCACCCCACGCGCTTGATTGATGTGCTTACCGTGCAACTCGAACGAAAAGGCGATCTGCTCGATGGTATGCAGAGCCGATGCATAGGGCGTCCAGGCGTCGATGCGCTGGATGGCACGCTCGGCGACCCCGGCGTTTTCAAGGGCAAAGCCCATGACGCCACTGTTGCACAGCAGCAAGTCCTCTGTCGGTGCGTCACCAGACAACGCGAGTCCACGGGTAAACGCCGAGTAATAGGCACTTTGCGACGCCTCGGCCCAACTCATCTCGACCTCGTCGACCAGAAAATGCTCGGCATCCACTTGCTTGAACAGCTTGTGCGGTGCTTGCAGGAACACCGTATCGGTATCAATGAAGACGGTCTTTTCTGCCCAAGCGGAGGCATGCGCGATGGCACAGGCCTTGCGTCGATGGGTATAGCCGCCGTTGCCCGTCCAGTCTTCGAGCAATTGCGCATCCAGCGCCACCACCTCCACGGGCCAGCCCTCGAACGCCTGTGGCTGATCGGTCAGCACGCGGATCACCGGCAGTTCCCCCGGCTTGCTGCGGGCAATTGCAGTGAGGATGCTGAATTTGGCTTCAAGCTGATAGATGCGGCGCTGACCATAAAGCAGATAGATCAGTTGCTGCTTAACGAAGGAGGTGCTGCTGTGCACGTTCATCACACATCTGCCGGAGCAGGCTCGCCGAGGGGCGCACATTGTAGTGAAGTGGTGGGGGCTTCACCACCATTGCCCGCCGACTTGCGCGACCTTCATGCTCAGCCCTGCGCCGCCTGCATCTCGCTGAAAAAGCCTGTACCATTGCGGGTTTCACAATCGCCAACCAGATCATCCGCTGTAAGGCCCTGAATGTCTGATCTTTCCGCACACACCCCGATGATGCAGCAGTACTGGAAGCTGAAAAACCAGCACCCGGACCAGCTGATGTTCTACCGCATGGGCGACTTCTACGAAATCTTCTACGAAGACGCAAAAAAAGCCGCGAAACTGCTGGATATCACACTGACGGCGCGCGGTCAGTCGGCTGGCCAGTCGATCCCCATGTGCGGGATTCCGTTCCATTCGCTGGAAGGCTACCTGGCCAAATTGGTCAAGCTCGGCGAGTCGGTGGTGATCTGCGAACAGATTGGCGACCCTGCTACCAGCAAAGGCCCGGTGGAGCGCCAGGTTGTGCGCATCATCACCCCTGGCACAGTCAGTGACGAAGCGCTGCTCGATGAGCGCCGCGACAACCTGATTGCCGCGCTGCTAGGCGACGAGCGCCTGTTCGGCCTGGCGGTGCTGGACATCACCAGTGGCAACTTCAGCGTGCAGGAGATCAAAGGCTGGGAGAACCTGCTGGCCGAACTCGAACGCCTCAATCCAGTCGAGTTGTTGATCCCTGACGACTGGCCACGTGATCTTCCGGCTGAGAAACGTCGCGGCGCGCACCGCCGTGCCCCCTGGGACTTCGACCGCGATTCAGGGCGCAAAGCGCTCTGCCAGCAGTTCGCGACCAAAGACCTCAAGGGCTTTGGCTGCGACAAACTGACCCTGGCCATCGGCGCCGCTGGCTGCCTGCTGACCTACGCCAAAGAAACCCAGCGCACCGCCCTGCCACACCTGCGCAGCCTGCGCCACGAGCGTCTGGACGACACAGTGATCCTCGACGGCGCCAGCCGCCGCAACCTGGAGCTGGACATCAATCTCGCCGGCGGGCGCGACAATACCCTGCAGTCGGTGATCGACCGCTGCCAGACCCCCATGGCCAGCCGCTTGCTGAGCCGTTGGCTGAATCGCCCGCTGCGTGATCTCAAGGTCCTGCAGGCGCGCCAGAACTCTATCCGCTGCCTGCTCGATGGCTACCGGTTCGAAAAACTACAGCCGCAGCTCAAGGATATCGGCGATATCGAGCGGATTCTCGCTCGTATCGGCCTGCGCAACGCCCGCCCACGCGACCTGGCGCGCTTGCGCGATGCACTCGGCGCCCTGCCCGAACTGCAGAACGCCATGTCCGAGCTGGAGGCGCCGCACCTGGCGCGGCTGGCGGCCATCACCGGCACCTATCCGGAACTGGCAAGCCTGCTGGAGCGGGCGATTATCGACAACCCGCCGGCGGTGATCCGCGACGGCGGCGTATTGAAGGCCGGCTACGACAGCGAATTGGACGAGTTGCTGGCCATCAGTGAAAACGCTGGCCAGTTCCTCATCGACCTGGAAGCACGCGAGAAGGCCCGCACCGGTCTTGCCAACCTCAAGGTCGGCTACAACCGTGTTCACGGCTACTTCATCGAGCTGCCAACCAAACAGGCCGAACAAGCCCCGGGCGACTACATTCGTCGGCAAACCCTCAAGGGTGCCGAGCGCTTCATCACCCCGGAGCTCAAGGCATTCGAGGACAAGGCGCTGTCGGCCAAGAGCCGCGCCCTGGCCCGCGAGAAGATGCTCTACGACGCGCTGCTGGAAACCCTCATCAGTCACCTCGCGCCACTGCAAGACAGCGCCGCCGCGCTGGCCGAGCTGGACGTGCTGAGCAACCTCGGCGAACGTGCGCTGAACCTCGACCTGAACTGCCCACGCTTCGTCGACGAGCCTTGCCTGCGCATCGACCAGGGCCGTCATCCAGTGGTCGAGCAGGTGCTGACCACGCCGTTCGTGGCCAACGACCTGGGCCTGGACAACAGTACCCGCATGCTGATCATTACCGGCCCGAACATGGGTGGTAAGTCTACCTATATGCGCCAGACCGCGCTGATCGTGCTGATGGCCCATATCGGCAGTTTCGTCCCGGCGGCCAACTGCGAGCTGTCGCTGGTCGACCGCATCTTCACCCGCATCGGCTCCAGCGACGACCTGGCCGGCGGGCGCTCGACCTTCATGGTCGAGATGAGCGAGACCGCCAACATCCTGCACAATGCCACTGACCGCAGCCTGGTGCTGATGGACGAAGTGGGCCGCGGCACCAGTACCTTCGACGGCCTTTCCCTGGCATGGGCGGCCGCCGAGCGCTTGGCACAGCTGCGCGCCTACACATTGTTCGCCACTCACTACTTCGAGCTGACCGTGCTGCCGGAAAGCGAGCCGCTGGTAGCCAACGTGCACCTGAACGCCACCGAGCACAACGAGCGCATCGTGTTTCTACACCACGTGCTGCCTGGCCCGGCCAGCCAAAGCTACGGTCTGGCCGTGGCTCAATTGGCCGGCGTCCCGTCCCCAGTCATCCAGCGAGCGCGTGAGCACCTGGGCCGCTTGGAAACCAGCAGCCTGCCGCATGAATTACCCGTCTCGAAAAAAGCCAAGGGCGAGCCACAAGCACCGCACCAGAGCGATCTGTTCGCCAGCCTGCCGCACCCGGCAATCGACAAGCTGGGCAAGCTGGACCTTGACGACATGACCCCCCGTCAAGCTATCGAAATGCTATATCAACTAAAGAACCTGTTATAACGGCGCCCACTACAAGCTGGTAGAATCCGCCGCGGTTTGCTGGTGCTGCAGGTTATTAGCCTGGCCTGCAGCCATATGCCCGTAAACCGCGCGGCCCTGAGAGGAAGGGCCGCCGCCGTTGCCTGAGGAGAGAACTAGAAATGACCTTCGTCGTCACCGACAACTGCATCAAATGCAAATACACCGACTGCGTGGAAGTCTGCCCGGTGGACTGCTTCTACGAAGGCCCGAACTTCCTGGTGATTCACCCGGACGAGTGCATCGACTGTGCACTGTGCGAGCCTGAGTGCCCGGCCCAGGCCATCTTCTCGGAAGACGAAGTACCTGCTGGCATGGAGAACTTCCTGGAGCTCAACGCTGAGCTGGCGGAAATCTGGCCGAACATCACCGAGCGTAAGGATGCTTTGCCAGACGCCGAAGAGTGGGATGGCAAGACCGGCAAGATCGCTGATCTGGAGCGCTAAGCGTCCGGATACGAAAAAGGCCCGCAACGGGCCTTTTTTCATTTTCCGCAGGCAAAAAAAAAGGGGCGGTTTGACCCGCCCACATTTTTTCCGTAGTCCCTGCTTGTCCCAAACATCGTCCTTAATGAAATCGCTTCTTGCGATGTCCTTGGCCTTCTCCCTGAAAGCCTGTGCATGTCCGTGTGCACAGTTCGAATACTAGCGATTTCTGGAGGGCAGGCAACTGCGAGATCTCTCAAAACATTACCGGAGACACACTTCTACACATCCAAAAAAACCTTTTATTTCATGAAGTTATGATTAGGCAGCCTTTGGAAACGACAATGATTTACTACTGGTTACACGGAAGGCTTACAGAAGGAGTAAGCAAAGGCTTACACGCGATGTATCCAGGGTAGCGCCGTACATATTGCCGGCTCCTTCGCTTAGATTGCACCAATAAAAAACGCCCCGAGGTGATCGGGGCGTTTGGGATGCAACCGGCAAGGCTTACTGGAACAGTGACTCGCTGGACAAGCCGTTCTTTTCCAGGATCTCGCGCAGGCGCTTGAGACCTTCCACCTGAATCTGCCGAACCCGTTCGCGGGTAAGGCCGATCTCCAGGCCAACGTCTTCCAGCGTGCTGCTCTCATGGCCACGCAGGCCAAAACGGCGCACTACCACTTCGCGTTGCTTGTCGGTCAGCTCGCCGAGCCACTGGTCGATGCTCTGCGACAGGTCGTCATCCTGCAGCAGCTCGCACGGGTCGGTGGGCCGATCATCGGTGAGTGTGTCGAGCAGGGTCTTGTCCGAATCCGGGCCGAGCGATACGTCGACCGACGACACCCGCTCGTTGAGGCCGAGCATGCGCTTGACCTCGGCAACGGGCTTCTCAAGCAGGGTGGCGATTTCTTCGGGAGAGGGCTCGTGATCGAGCTTCTGGGTCAGTTCCCGCGCGGCACGCAGGTAGACGTTGAGTTCCTTGACCACATGGATCGGCAGGCGAATGGTGCGGGTCTGGTTCATGATCGCCCGCTCGATGGTCTGGCGGATCCACCAGGTCGCATAGGTCGAGAAACGGAAACCGCGCTCCGGGTCAAACTTCTCGACCGCGCGAATCAGCCCCAGGTTGCCTTCCTCGATCAAGTCGAGCAACGACAGGCCGCGATTGACGTAGCGACGAGCAATTTTCACAACCAGGCGCAGGTTGCTTTCGATCATGCGCTTGCGGCCAGCGGGGTCGCCCTTCTGCGACAGGCGCGCGAAGTGCACCTCCTCTTCCGGCGAAAGCAGAGGCGAGAAGCCGATCTCGTTGAGATACAGCTGGGTAGCATCGAGCGCCCGGCTATAATCGATGTACTTGTGCTGCTTGAGCGAAGAGCCTGATTTGGCCCTGGTCCGAACCGACGGTACAGCAGGTTCGTCTGACACCACATCCGTTTCCAAAACGATACCCGTCTCCATCAGGAGGACGTCATCGTCGATGTCAAACTCCGGCGCTTCTTTATTGAGAGCCATTGTTATAGTCCTTTGCTGAGTTCGAACTCAGACTCGAGCGGCGCCTGCATCCCTGGCATCGCTGGAGCCCGTCCCCTCTACATCAGAGGAACAGGCCGGGTACAACAATCAACGACGTGGCAGGAACTGGAGTGGATCGACCGGTTTGCCCTGGCGGCGAATCTCGAAATGCAGCTTCACCCGATCAGTGCCCGTGGACCCCATTTCAGCAATCGACTGCCCTGCCTTGACCTGCTGCCCCTCCCGAACCAACAGCCTGCGGTTGTGGCCGTAGGCACTGACATAGGTGTCGCTGTGCTTGATGATGATTAGCTCGCCGTAGCCCCTCAAGCCACTCCCGGCGTAGACCACCGCACCATCAGACGCAGCAAAAACAGGCTGTCCCAAATCACCGGCGATATCAATGCCTTTATTCAAACTACCGTTTGAAGCAAATTTACCAATCAGCACACCGTTGGCCGGCCATGTCCAGCCCCCCACGGCCCGCTCTGCGGCGGGCACCGTGGTAACCACCGGCGCAGGCGTGGTTGGTGAAGTTGGCGTCGTTTTTCCGCCGCTGGCAGGTGGGGTGATAGGTGATCCAACAGGGCGACGAATGACCGTTGTCTTGCTCGAAGAGGACGGGCTGGACACCACCGTGGTACTGCCGGTCGAGCCGCTGTTGAAGCGGATCGCCTGGCCTGGCCGAATGGTGTAAGGGGGAGCGATACCGTTACGTGCGGCGAGCTCTTTGTAATCCCAGCCGTAGCGGAAGGCGATGGAGAACAGCGTGTCGCCGGGCTTGACCACATACTGGCCAGAAGTCACGGTGGGTCGCTTGGGCGCCGCATTGTTGCGATCGACCACGCGCGCACCGCTCGAGCTGGTGCTGGAGCAACCTGTCAGCAGAGTGCCTATGGCCAGTGCAATCACCAGAAGCTTGAAACCCGACCGATCCTTGCGCTGCCGAATGACTGTGTGCCCCACCCGCGCTCCCCTCATGGTGCCGAAAACGATAATACGATATGAAATGCAATAATGTTGCAATTATAACCGAGCGACGCTGCATTGGCAGGCTCGCTGAAAAGGCTCCCTGAAGAGCCGAATACCCCGCCAGATAGACACGGCGAAGCGGCAAGAATTCGTTGCCGCTGCAAATATTACCTGCCGCTCATGCCAATGGACCATTGAGCAGCGGTACGAAGCGCACGGCCCCCAACACGTGGCGAGAAAAACCCTGTTCCTCACGGACGATCAGCATCAGTTGCTGGACCTCGCCGGCCGGCCCCACGGGGATCACCATGCGGCCGCCCGGTGCCAGTTGGTCGAGCAATGCCTGCGGCACTTCGGGTGCCACGGCGGTGACGATAATGCCGTTGTAGGGCGCCAGCGCCTGCCAGCCATCGCAACCGTCGCCCCAGCGAAACACCACGTTACGCAGGTTCAGCTCTACCAGGCGCTCCTTGGCCCGGTCCTGCAGCACCTTGATCCGCTCCACCGAAAATACCCGCTCTACCAGCTGTGCCAGAATCGCCGTCTGGTAGCCAGAGCCAGTGCCGATCTCCAGCACCTTGTCCAGTGGCCCGGCCTCCAACAGCAACTCACTCATGTGCGCGACCATGAACGGCTGCGAGATGGTCTGGTTGTGCCCGATGGGCAACGCGGTGTCCTCGTAGGCGCGGTGGGCCAGGGCCTCATCGACGAACAGATGGCGCGGCGTGCGGCGGATGGCATCGAGCACCTTGGGGTTCGAGACGCCCTCCTCGCACAGACGCTGGATCAACCGCTCCCGGGTACGCTGGGAGGTCATGCCGATACCACGACGCTGCAAATCGTCCTGTTCGCGCATCAGAGCAGGCCCTCCAGCCAGCCGTCGAGCTGCTCGAAGGCATCGTTGAAGGTGCGGTCCAGCTGCAGCGGGGTGATCGACACGTAGCCTTGCATCACCGCGTGGAAGTCCGTGCCCGGCCCGCCATCCTCGGCATCGCCGGCCACGGCAATCCAGTAACCTTCCTTGCCGCGCGGGTTGACCACCTTGGTCGGCGCGGCTGCTCGCGCCCGATGACCGAGGCGAGTGAGCTGGATGCCGCGGATGTGCTCCAGCGGCAGGTTGGGAATGTTGACGTTGAGCACGGTGCGCGGCGGCAGCTCAAGGCGCGACTGCGCCTCGACCAGGCGACGGGCGATAAAGGCTGCGGTAGGCAAGTTGTCGGGCAGCCGCGAGAGCAACGAGAATGCCAAGGACGTGCCGCCCAGAAAGCGGCCCTCCAGTGCGGCGGCCACCGTACCGGAATAGATGACGTCATCGCCCAGGTTGGCACCCAGGTTGATCCCCGAAACGACCATGTCCGGCGGTTCCGGCAACAGGCCGTTAAGGCCCAGGTGGACGCAATCGGTGGGCGTGCCATTGAGGCTGATGAAGCCGTTGGCCAGGGTTTGCGGGTGCAGCGGCCGGTCCAGCGTCAGCGAACTGCCGGCGCCGCTCTTGTCTTGATCCGGGGCGATCACCACGCACTCGGCATAATCCACCAGCGCTCCGTGGAGCGCGGCGAGGCCGGGTGCAGTAACACCGTCATCATTCGAAATCAGAATACGCATGGGCTGTCCGTCTGCCCTGCCGGCACCAGATCGACGAGTTCGCGCACCACGACGGTGGCGAAGCATCCGGCCGGAAGGACGAATTCCAGTTGCAGGATATCAGGCTCGGGATAATGCCACGTCAGGCCGCCAATAGGGAGCCGCAGGATGCGCCGTTCGTGACTCATGCCCGCATTGGCGAGCCATTGGCACAGTGCCGCATGCTGCTCGCCAATCGCCGACTCCAGCGCGTAAGCCGCGCCGGCTGTGGGCGAAGGGCCTTCGCCCCACATCGGGCCGGTGGGGTGCAAGTCGAGAATATCCAGGCGCGGATCGGCACATTCCTGCTCACCTGCAGGAAAGAAGCTGCGGCTATCGGTAAACGCCAACAGGTCGCCGACCTGCGCACGCTGCCAACTGCCGTCGGCGACGCGGGCGGCCAAGACCTGGTTGAAGACGTAGCTGCGCGCGGCAGAAAGCAACCGGGAACGTACGTTGCGTTGCTCTGGCAGCGCCTTGCGCTCGGCCCAGTGCTGAGCATCCTGAACGTTGCCGCCGCCATGCCCGAAACGCTGGCTGCCAAAGTAGTTGGGCACACCCTGGTGCTTGAGCGCTTGCAGGCGTATATCCAGTGCCTGGTGGTCCGCCGCCAGTGCCGTCAAGCGCAAGGTGAAGCCGTTGGCCGAGTGGGCGCCGCGCTGCAGCTTGCGCGAGTGACGCACCTGCTTGAGCACACGCAAGGTGTCATCTTCAGCACGCGAAAGGTCTGGGTCGGCCTTGCCCGGCAAGTGCAGGCTGAACCACTGGCGGGTCAGCGCCTGGCGGTCCTTGAGGCCGGCATAGCTGATCGAGCGCACCGGCACGCCTGCGGCACGCGCCAGGCGGCGGGCAGCCTCTTCGGTGTTCAGATCGCGCTTCTCGACCCACAGCCACAAATGCTCGCCTTGGCCAGATAACGGAATGTCGAGCACTTCGTCGACCTGGAAGTCTTCCGCCACGGCCTTGAGCACCGCAGTGCCCAGTGGCTCGCCCGATGCGCGCGGGCCCAGCAGTTCCAGTTCGGTCATGCTGGCAGCAGCAGGGCGACCGCGTGTACGGCGATGCCCTCCTCACGGCCCGTGAAGCCCAGCTTCTCGGTGGTGGTGGCCTTGACGTTGACCTGGTCGAGCTCGACCTGCAGGTCTTCTGCGATCAGTTGGCGCATGGTCTCGATGTGCGGGGCCATCTTCGGCGCCTGGGCAACGATGGTAGCGTCGACGTTACCGACCTTCCAGCCTTTTGCCTGGACGATGCCGAGCACATGGCGCAGCAGCACGCGGCTGTCGGCACCCTTGAACTGCGGGTCGGTATCGGGGAAGTGCTTGCCGATGTCACCCAGCGCCGCGGCGCCGAGCAAGGCATCGCTCAAGGCATGCAGCAGCACATCACCGTCGGAATGGGCCAGGAGGCCGTATTTGTGAGGGATACGCACCCCACCCAGGGTAATGAAATCACCGTCGCAGAAGCGGTGCACATCGTAGCCGTGGCCAATACGCATAGAAAAACGCCCTGATTGAGTCAGGGCGTGATTCTACCTGCTTTGCAGGTGGTTGGGCGGCTTTTGGACCAGGTCGTTAAACCCTTCCGAGTGCCACTGCATGATGGCGCAGATGGTCATCAATGAAGCTGGCGATGAAATAGTAGCTATGGTCATAGCCAGGCTGCAGGCGCAAGGTCAGCTCATGCCCCCCTTTGCGTGCGGCCTGTTCCAGCACTTCAGGCTTGAGCTGCTTCTCGAGGAAGTCGTCACGGTCACCCTGGTCCACCAGCAACGGCGGGCACTCACCGTTGGGTGTATCGGCCAGCAGCACGCTGGCATCCCACTCGCGCCAGCGCGTGCGGTCTTCACCCAGGTAGCGGTTGAAGGCCTTTTCGCCCCACGGGCAATCCATGGGGTTGCTGATCGGCGAAAACGCCGAGATCGAGCGATAGCGCCCCGGGTTGCGCAAGGCGCAAACCAGCGCACCGTGCCCGCCCATGGAATGACCACTGATGCTGCGCTGATCGGAGGCCGGGAAGTGCGCCTCGATCAGTGCTGGCAGTTCATCTACTACATAATCATGCATGCGGTAGTGCTGTGCCCAGGGCTGCTGAGTGGCATTGAGGTAGAAGCCCGCCCCCAGGCCAAAGTCCCAGGCACCGTCCGGGTCGCCCGGCACCTGTTCGCCACGCGGGCTGGTGTCGGGCGCAACGATGATCAGGCCGAGCTCGGCGGCCAGCCGCTGGGCACCGGCCTTCTGCATGAAGTTTTCGTCAGTACAGGTCAGGCCGCTCAGCCAGTACAGTACCGGAAGCTTCTCGCCCTGCTCGGCCTGCGGCGGCAGGTAGACGGCGAACACCATGTCGCAGCCCAGCACCTTGGACTGATGCCGGTAACGCTTGTGCCAGCCGCCGAAGCTTTTCTGGCAGGAGATGTTATCCAGGCTCATGACTGACCTCAGAAGTGGATCACGCTGCGGATGCTTTTGCCTTCGTGCATCAGGTCGAAGGCTTTGTTGATGTCCTCCAGGCCCATGGTGTGGGTGATGAAGGTATCCAGCGGAATCTCGCCCTTCTCGGCCATTTCCACGTAGCTGGGCAGCTCGCTGCGGCCGCGCACGCCGCCGAAGGCAGAACCGCGCCAGACGCGACCGGTCACCAGCTGGAACGGACGGGTGGCGATTTCCTGGCCGGCACCAGCGACGCCGATGATCACCGACTCACCCCACCCCTTGTGGCAGCACTCCAGGGCAGCACGCATCAGTTGCACGTTGCCGATGCATTCGAACGAGAAGTCCACGCCACCGTCGGTGAGGTCGACAATCACTTCCTGGATCGGACGGTCGTATTCCTTCGGGTTGATGCAGTCGGTGGCGCCCAGTTGACGGGCGATCTCGAACTTGGCCGGGTTGATGTCGATGGCGATGATGCGCGAGGCTTTGGCCTTGACCGCGCCGATGATCGCCGACAGGCCGATGCCGCCCAGGCCGAAGATGGCCACGGTGTCACCCGGCTTGACCTTGGCGGTGTTGATGACCGCGCCGATACCGGTGGTTACACCGCAACCGAGCAGGCAGACCTTCTCCAGCGGTGCTTCTTTCTGAATCTTGGCCACGGAAATTTCCGGCAGCACGGTGTACTCGGAGAACGTCGAGGTGCCCATGTAGTGGAACAGCTGCTGGCCCTTGTACGAGAAGCGGGTGGTGCCGTCCGGCATCAAGCCTTTGCCCTGGGTAGCGCGGATGGCCTGGCACAGGTTGGTTTTGCCCGAGCGGCAGAATTTGCACTGGCCACACTCCGGGGTGTACAGCGGGATCACGTGGTCGCCGACAGCCACCGAGGTCACGCCCTCGCCGATGGCCTCGACAATCGCCCCGCCCTCATGGCCGAGGATCGCCGGGAAGATGCCTTCCGGGTCGGCGCCCGACAGGGTGTAGGCGTCGGTATGGCAGACACCGCTGGCGACCACGCGCAGCAGCACTTCGCCGGCCTTCGGCATGGCCACGTCGACTTCGACGATTTCCAGGGGTTTCTTGGCCTCGAAGGCAACGGCGGCACGGGACTTGATCATCAAAGGTCTCCAAACAGAGGGTCGATTCAGTCCCACAGTGTAATTCAGCTGTTTTTGATGAATAATCCTGACCAGGACAAAACATTATTGCCATACAGGGATAATCAATGAGCAGTCGCTGGGAAGGCATCGACGAATTCGTCGCCGTTGCCGAGTCGGGTCAGTTCACGGCGGCGGCTGAGCGCATGGGGGTGTCGTCATCGCATATCAGCCGGCAAATCGCCCGACTTGAAGAGCGCCTGCAGACCCGCCTGCTGTATCGCAGCACCCGCCGCGTCACCTTGAGCGAAGCCGGTCAGACCTTCCTGCAGCACTGCCAGCGCCTGCAGGACGGCCGCGAGGAAGCCCTGCGCGCCATGGGCGACCTGGCCAGCGAACCCAAAGGGCTGCTGCGCATGACCTGCGCCGTGGCTTACGGGGAGCGCTTCATCGTGCCGCTGGTGACGCGTTTCATGGGCTTGTATCCGCAGTTACGGGTCGAAGTGGAACTGAGCAACCGCACCCTGGACCTCCTGCACGAAGGCATGGACCTGGCGATTCGCCTGGGCCGGCTGGCCGACTCTCGACTGGTGGCCACACGCCTGGCGCCGCGGCGCATGTACCTGTGTGCCTCGCCTGCCTATCTGGAACGTTATGGCAGGCCGCACAGCCTTTCCGAGCTGGCCCGGCACAACTGCCTGGTGGGCAGCTCCGACCTGTGGGCGTTGCAGCAGGATGGGCGCGAGATCAGCCAGCGGGTACAGGGCAACTGGCGCTGCAACAGTGGGCAGGCAGTGCTTGATGCGGCGCTGCTGGGGATGGGGTTGTGCCAGTTGCCGGATTACTACGTGCGGGAGCACTTCAACAGCGGGGCGCTGGTGTCGTTACTGGAGGCGCATCAGCCGCCGAACACGGCAGTATGGGCGCTGTATCCGCAGCAGCGGCATCTGTCGCCCAAGGTTCGACGGCTAGTGGATTATCTGAAGGAAGGGTTGGCAGGGTTGCCGGAGTACAAGCAGGATTGATGTGCTGGCTTTACCGACCTCTTCGCGGGACCAGCCCGCTCCCACAGGTACCGCACAGAATTCAGAGACGACGGAGATTCTGTGGGAGCGGGCTTGCCGAGACGTCGGACCGCCCGCGAAGAGGCCAGTACGGACAACTCAATGCCGGTTTGCCCAACGCTGACGCAACCATTCCAGGTCTTCAGGGCGGGTCACCTTGATATTGTCGCTGCGCCCCTCGATCAGCCGCGGCGCCTGGCCGGACCATTCGATGGCCGACGCCTCATCGGTAACCAGCACATCGGACACCAGGCACTCGGCCAATGCCCGGTGCAAAGCGCCCAGGCGGAACATCTGCGGCGTGTAAGCCTGCCAGATGGTGCTGCGATCCACGGTGGCACTGACGCGCCCGCTGGCATCGGCCCGCTTGAGCGTATCGCGCGCCGGGACCGCCAGCAGCCCACCTACCGGGTCATCGGCCAGTTCCGACAACAACTTGTCCAGGTCGCTACGCGCCAGGTTCGGCCGCGCCGCATCGTGCACCAGTACCCAGTCGCTGTCTGCCGCCCCTTGGGCATGCAACAGCAGCAGAGCATTGAGCACCGAGTCGGCGCGCTCGCGCCCACCCCGGGCCCGCTGGATGCGCGGATCGCTGGCGCATCGCAAGCCAGGCCAGTACGGATCATCTTCGGCAACGCTGACCACCACGCCTTTGAGCGCAGGGTGGCCAAGAAAACAGTCGAGGCTATGCTCGATAAGGGTCTGCCCACCCAATTGCAAGTATTGCTTGGGGCGGTCGGCAGCCATGCGGGCACCCACACCCGCGGCGGGAATCACGGCCCAGAAAGCCGGTAGCATATCGATCATTTTTGCGGCAGTTGGAAGAGGGTTTCGCCCTCTTTGACCATTCCCAGTTCATGACGAGCCCGCTCTTCAACGGTCTCCATACCTTTCTTCAACTCCAGCACCTCGGCGTCGAGCACGCGGTTACGCTCCAGCAGCCGCTCGTTTTCGGCATGCTGCTCGTCGATCTGCTGCTTGAGCTCGGCCACGTGCGCCAGGCTGCCGTTACCCACCCACAGGCGGTACTGCAGGCCACCGAGCAGCAAGAGCAGGACAAGAAACAACCAATAGGGACTGCGCATCAAGGTATCCAGATTAAAAAGACCGCCAGCAACGGGCAGGCCTCAAATAGCACGAAGCCTGGCCGAGGCCAGGCTTCGTTGACAGAAACCCGCATGAAGCGCCGGATATTTCAGTTCGAAAAATCCGACAGCCTCGGCTGCTGTCTTTTTACCATCTCTTGCTTAGCCGCGAAACTCGGTACGGCCACGGTACACCGCTTTCGCACCCAGTTGCTCTTCGATGCGCAGCAGCTGGTTGTACTTCGAGACGCGGTCGGAACGGCACAGCGAGCCGGTCTTGATCTGGCCAGCAGCGGTGCCCACGGCCAGGTCAGCGATGGTCGAGTCTTCGGTTTCACCGGAGCGGTGCGAGATCACTGCGGTGTAGCCGGCAGCCTTGGCCATCTGGATGGCTTCCAGGGTCTCGGTCAGCGAGCCGATCTGGTTGAACTTGATCAGGATCGAGTTACCGATGCCCTTTTCGATGCCTTCCTTGAGGATCTTGGTGTTGGTCACGAACAGGTCGTCACCGACCAGCTGCACCTTCTCGCCGATCTTGTCGGTGAGGATTTTCCAGCCAGCCCAGTCGGACTCGTCCAGGCCGTCTTCGATCGAGATGATCGGGAAGCGCTCGGTCAGGCCTTTGAGGTAGTCGGCAAAACCTTCGGCGTCGAACGACTTGCCTTCGCCGGACAGGTTGTACTTGCCGTCCTCAAAGAATTCGGAAGCCGCGCAGTCCAGGGCCAGGGTCACGTCGGTGCCCAGCTTGTAGCCAGCTTTTTCAACGGCTTCGGCGATGGCGGCCAGGGCGTCTTCGTTGGAAGCCAGGTTCGGCGCGAAGCCACCTTCGTCACCCACGGCAGTGTTCAGGCCACGGGCCTTGAGCACGGCTTTGAGGTGATGGAAGATCTCGGTGCCCATGCGCAGGCCGTCGGAGAAGGTCTTGGCGCCAACCGGCTGAACCATGAACTCCTGGATGTCGACGTTGTTGTCGGCGTGCTCGCCACCGTTGATGATGTTCATCATCGGAACCGGCATCGAGTACTGGCCCGGGGTGCCGTTGAGGTTGGCGATGTGCGCGTACAGCGGCAGGTCCTGATCCTGGGCAGCGGCCTTGGCGGCAGCCAGGGAAACAGCCAGGATGGCGTTGGCGCCCAGCTTGGCTTTGTTCTCGGTACCGTCCAGGTCGATCATGGCGCGGTCCAGGGCTTTCTGGTCGGAAGGATCCTTGCCCAGCAGCAGCTCACGGATCGGGCCGTTGATGTTGCCGACAGCCTTCAGCACGCCCTTGCCCAGGTAACGGCTCTTGTCGCCATCACGCAGCTCCAGCGCTTCGCGCGAGCCGGTGGAAGCACCGGACGGCGCGCAAGCGCTGCCGATGATGCCGTTGTCGAGCAGTACATCGGCTTCCACGGTGGGGTTGCCACGCGAATCGAGAACTTCACGACCTTTGATGTCGACGATTTTTGCCATTGTTGTAAGCACTCCAGAATTGACGAAAACAACGCAGCTTTAGGGAATTCTTGCCTTTCACCAGGCGAGGATACAGCAGGCAGGGCCGGGCGAAAGCAGCCCCTGACCGTGCGGTCAGGGGCAGATCGGGGCGTACTTTACCCGAGAAATGAGCCTTGCGCGGTTTTAACCGTCGGAAAACTCATCAAAGCCCAGCTTCAGGCCTTGTTCTTCTGGGCCAGGGCCGCCTTGACGAAGCCGCTGAACAGCGGGTGACCATCACGCGGAGTGGAAGTGAACTCCGGGTGGAACTGGCAAGCGACGAACCATGGATGATCCTTGGACTCGACCACTTCAACCAACGCGCCGTCTTCGGAACGACCGGAAACCAGCAGGCCCGCGTCAACCAGCTGCGGCAGCAGGTTGTTGTTCACTTCATAGCGGTGACGGTGACGCTCGGTGATCACGTCCTTGCCGTAGCAGTCATGCACCTTGGAACCGGCAGCCAGCTGGCAGTCCTGTGCGCCCAGGCGCATGGTGCCGCCCAGGTCGGAAGCTTCAGTACGGGTCTCGACGGCACCCGTGGCGTCGGCCCACTCGGTGATCAGACCCACCACCGGGTGGCCGCTATTGCGGTCGAACTCGGTCGAGTTGGCGTCTTTCCAGCCCATCACGTTACGGGCGAACTCGATCACGGCCACCTGCATACCCAGGCAGATACCCAGGTACGGCACCTTGTTTTCACGGGCGTATTGCACCGCGGTGATCTTGCCTTCCACGCCACGCAGGCCGAAACCGCCCGGCACCAGGATGGCATCGGCACCTTCGAGCAGGCTGGTGCCCTGGTTCTCGATGTCTTCGGAATCGATGTAGCGCAGGTTGACCTTTGTGCGGTTGCTGATGCCGGCATGGCTCATCGCTTCGATCAGCGACTTGTAGGCATCCAGCAGTTCCATGTATTTGCCGACCATGGCAATGGTGACTTCCTGCTCAGGGTTGAGCTTGGCGTCGACCACTGCGTCCCATTCGGACAGATCGGCACTCTCGCACTGCAGGCCGAAACGCTCGACGACGAAATCATCCAGGCCTTGCGAATGCAGGATGCCCGGGATCTTGTAGATGGTGTCGGCATCTTCCAGCGCGATCACCGCACGTTCTTCAACGTTGGTGAACTGGGCGATCTTGCGGCGCGACGAGCTGTCGATCGGGTGGTCGGAGCGGCACACCAATACATCTGGCTGCAAGCCGATGGAGCGCAGTTCCTTGACCGAGTGCTGAGTCGGCTTGGTCTTGGTCTCGCCTGCAGTGGCGATGTACGGCACCAGCGTCAGATGCATCAGCATGGCACGCTTGGCACCGACTTCGAAACGCAGCTGGCGGATGGCTTCAAGGAACGGCTGCGACTCGATGTCACCCACCGTGCCACCAATTTCGACCATCGCCACGTCAGCGTCGCCAGCACCTTTGATGATGCGGCGCTTGATTTCGTCGGTGATGTGCGGGATGACCTGAATGGTCGCGCCCAGGTAGTCACCGCGGCGCTCTTTGCGCAGCACGTGCTCGTACACGCGGCCGGTGGTGAAGTTGTTGTTCTGGGTCATGGTCGTGCGGATGAACCGCTCGTAGTGGCCCAGGTCGAGGTCGGTCTCGGCGCCATCGTGGGTGACGAAGACCTCACCGTGCTGGAACGGACTCATGGTGCCAGGATCGACGTTGATGTACGGATCCAGCTTCAGCATGGTGACCTTCAGGCCCCGCGCTTCCAGGATGGCCGCCAGGGAAGCCGAGGCAATGCCTTTCCCCAATGAAGAAACAACACCGCCCGTGACGAATATGTAGCGCGTCATGAAAAACCCTAGAAGTCTGCGTTAAGGCGGCCAGCGCCGCCGGAGAAAGCGAAGGAAGGCCGAAGCCCCCGATCACCTGCGTCAATCACAGTGCATCTCGAAAAACTGCCGCGTCGGTACAGGCCAGGGATATTCCCGGCATGGAACTCGCTCGTCATTTCCAGAATCAGCTCAGCAAAAAACTGCTTGGTAATCGGCAACTGCCGTGTTTCCGAGGAACGCACAGAAGTTGTATCAAGAAGGGAGGGTAGTCTACCGGAATGTACCCTTCAGCTCAAACCTTGCGCGTTCGTCGGGGCTTGCCAATGCAGCTGGCAATCCGCCCGTCCCAATTCGGGCAAATTGGCCACGGCCAGCAAGCGCTCGCCGCTGTACAGCAACGGCAAGCGCGCGCGCATGAAGTGCGGGACGTGCAGCTCATTGAGCAGGCGCTTCAAGTCACGCTTGCCACGGCCCGGAATATCCAGCACTTCGCCGCCTCGACGGTAAGCAATGCGCAAGTCGCCCTGGGTACTGCCTTGCAGGCGAACAGTGCCGTTGCCAGGCAATGCCAGCGGGCTGGCCGGCTGCTCCCAGCGCAGCGCACCGGCAACCGGCTGTAGCCAGTCGCCACTCAACCACCAGATACGCCCGTGGCTGCGCGCAAGCTTGCCGTCGGTCAGCTGCCAGACGGGCTGGGCATCGATCGCGGCATCACGCAGGTCCGTCCAGCCCGCCCAGTGCCGACTGTCGGGCAGGCGGGTGCGTAGACTCAGCCAGTACTGCAAGGCATTGCGCTGACGCGCTGGAGAAAGCGCCGCGAGCGTCGCCAGGTCCAGGGAGTCGAGGCCTGACCAGGTGGCGGGCGCGCCCTCCCCGGCCACGGCCAGGTCAGACTGGGCCAACTCCTCGAGCAGGCCCAGCGCTTCGCCCAGATGCTCGGCGCTACGGGCAAGGTTCTGGCTTGCCTGCGGCCAGCGCTGCTGCAGCAACGGCAACACTTCGCCACGCAGGAAATTGCGGGCAAAGGCCATGTCGCTGTTGGACGGGTCTTCGACCCAGGTCAACCCGTGCGCGTGCGCATAGTGATGCAATTGCGAACGTGAAACCGTCAGCATCGGCCTGGCCAGGACGCCCTGCCCCAATGGCCGCTGTGCTGGCATTGCGCACAGCCCACGCAAGCCGGCACCGCGCAAAAGGCGGAAAAGCAATGTTTCGGCCTGATCATCGCGGTGTTGGCCGGTGAACAGCACATCACCTGGACCGAGGATCTCCTGAAATGCCGAATAGCGGGCATCACGGGCTGCCTGCTCCAGGCTGGCGCCCGCGACTATCTGGACGCGGATGATGGAGAGTTTGACACCCAGACGTTCGCACACCGCTTGGCAATGATCTGGCCAGCTGTCGGCCGCAGGTTGCAGGCCGTGGTGGATATGGATGGCATGTAGCGGAGGCGCTGAGTGAGTACGGGCGTAATCAGCCAGCAAATGCAGGAGGACGGTGGAATCGAGGCCGCCAGAGAAGGCGATGTGCCAGGCAGGGGCATTGAGCCAGGGGGTGAGGTTGATCATGGAAGCCTCACATCACTCGAAAATGCCGGGGCCGCACGGCGGCCCCAGCATTTTCCATCAGAGGCCGTAGCTCATCAGGCGCTCATAACGACGGGCCAGCAGCGCGTCATTGTCGAACTTGCCAAGCATGTCCAGCTGCTGAACCAGGTCGGCGCGGATGTTCTCGGACATTTTTGCCGGATCGCGGTGGGCGCCGCCCAGCGGCTCTTGAATGACCTTGTCGACAATGTTCAGGCTTTTCAGGCGCTCGGCGGTGATGCCCATGGCCTCGGCCGCGTCGGCCGCCTTGTCGGCGGTCTTCCACAGGATCGAAGCGCAGCCTTCCGGCGAAATGACCGCGTAGGTGGAGTACTGCAGCATGTTCAGCTGGTCGCACACACCGATGGCCAGCGCACCGCCTGAACCACCTTCACCGATCACAGTGGCGATGATCGGCGTCTTCAGGCGCGCCATGACACGCAGGTTCCAGGCGATCGCTTCGCTCTGGTTGCGTTCTTCGGCGTCGATGCCTGGGTAGGCGCCCGGGGTATCGATGAAGGTCAGGATCGGCATCTTGAAGCGCTCGGCCATTTCCATCAGACGGCACGCCTTGCGGTAGCCTTCTGGGCGCGGCATGCCGAAGTTGCGACGTACCTTTTCGCGTACTTCACGACCCTTCTGGTGGCCAATGACCATGACCGGCTTGCCATCCAGGCGGGCGGTACCACCGACGATGGCGGCATCGTCGGAGAAGTGGCGGTCGCCGTGCAGCTCTTCGAACTCGGTGAAGATGTGCTCCAGGTAGTCCAGGGTGTAAGGACGACGTGGGTGGCGGGCCAGGCGGGCGATCTGCCAGCTGGTCAGGTTGCCGAAGATGCTTTCGGTCAGGGTGTTGCTCTTGTCTTGCAGACGGGCAATTTCATCGCTGATGTTCAGCGAGTTGTCGTTACCCACCAGGCGCAGCCCTTCAATCTTGGCTTGCAGGTCGGCAATCGGCTGTTCGAAATCGAGAAAATTCGGGTTCATAGTCATCCGTCTTGGGTCTACGGCCAGGCGGCCGGCCGGTTGATCCGTTTGGCGCCCTACCTTAAGGGATCAGGCGCATTCAGGTCGAGATTAAATTGCGTCGGTTCAACGATATTGCAGGAAGACGTTCTCACGCCCGAACTGGTCACGCAGCGCCTGAATCAAGCCGTCGGCCGGGTCGATCGACCACTGCTCGCCGAACTGCAGCATGGCCTTGGCGTCGCTGCCGGTGTATTCGAGGGTGATCGGGCAACCGCCGCGATGGCGGGTGATCAGCTCGCCCAGCCAGTTCAAGCGATCGCCCTTGAGCGCCTCGTGGGTGATCTTTAGGCGCAGGCTTTCGGCCAGCTTGGTGCGGGCATCTTCCAGGGTCATCACCTGCTTCACGCGCAGGCGCAGGCCGCCGGAGAAGTCGTCATTGCTGATTTCGCCTTCGACGACGACCATCGCATCATTCTGCAACAAAGCTTGTGCACCCATGAACGCGTCCGCGAACAGCGAGGCTTCGATGCGCCCGGAACGGTCGTCGAGGGTGACGAAGCCCATCTTGTCGCCCTTTTTGTTCTTCATCACCCGCAGGGCAATGATCATCCCGGCGATGGTCTGGGTCTCGCGCGACGGCTTCAGGTCGACGATGCGCTGGCGGGCGAAGCGGCGGACCTCGGCCTCGTATTCATCGATCGGGTGGCCGGTGAGGTAAAGGCCGAGGGTGTCCTTCTCGCCCTTCAGGCGTTCCTTCAGCGTCAGCTCACGCACCTTGCGGTGGTTGACGTAGACGTCGACATCCGGGGCGTCGAACATGCCACCGAACAGGTCGACGTGGCCACTGTCGGCGGTATGAGCCGCTTGCTCGGCGGCCTTGACGGCCTCGCCCAATGCCGAGAGCAGCGTCGCACGGTTGATGTCGATATTGGCGTGGTAAGCCTTGATCTCGTCATGGAAGTGCGGGCCGAGCCGGTCCAGTGCGCCACTGCGAATCAGCGCATCGAGGGTCCGCTTGTTGACGCGCTTGAGGTCGATGCGCACGCAGAAGTCGAACAGGTCCTTGAACGGGCCGCCCTGGGCACGCGCTTCGACGATGGCTTCCACCGGCCCTTCACCGACACCCTTGATCGCCCCCAGGCCGTAGACGATGCGACCCTCGTTGTTGACGGTGAATTTGAAGTCGGAGAAGTTCACGTCCGGCGCATCGAGGCGCAGCTTCATGCTGCGCACTTCCTCGACAAGTACCACGACCTTGTCGGTGTTGTGCATATCCGCCGACAGAACCGCAGCCATGAACGGCGCCGGGTAGTGGGTCTTCAACCAGGCGGTCTGGTACGACACCAGGCCATAGGCCGCGGAGTGGGATTTGTTAAAGCCGTATCCAGCGAACTTCTCCACCAGGTCGAAGATGTTACCCGCAAGATCAGCGTCGATATTGTTGGCCACGCAGCCTTCGATGAAGCCACCGCGCTGCTTGGCCATTTCCTCGGGCTTTTTCTTACCCATGGCCCGGCGCAGCATGTCGGCGCCGCCAAGGGTATAGCCCGCCATGACCTGGGCAATCTGCATCACCTGTTCCTGGTACAGAATGATGCCGTACGTAGGTGCCAACACCGGCTTCAGGCCTTCGTACTGATAGTCCGCATGGGGATAGGCCAGCTCGGCGCGCCCGTGCTTGCGGTTGATGAAGTCGTCCACCATGCCCGACTGCAGCGGGCCTGGACGGAACAATGCCACCAGTGCGATGAGGTCTTCCAGACAGTCGGGCTTGAGTTTCTTGATCAGCTCCTTCATGCCGCGCGATTCGAGCTGGAAGACCGCCGTGGTCTCGGCCTTCTGCAGCAGCTCGTAGGTCTTGCGATCGTCCAGCGGGATGAAGTCGATATTGAGATCGGGCAGGTTGTTCTTGGCCTGCTCGCGGTTGATGATCTCCATCGCCCACTTGATGATGGTCAGGGTGCGCAGGCCGAGGAAGTCGAACTTGACCAGGCCGGCGGCCTCGACGTCGTCCTTGTCGAACTGGGTCACCAGGCCGCCGCCCTCTTCGTCGCAGGCGATCGGCGAGAAGTCGGTGAGTTTGGTCGGGGCGATGACCACGCCACCGGCGTGCTTGCCGGTACCCCGGGTCACGCCTTCGAGCTTGAGCGCCATGTCCCAGATTTCACGCGCATCTTCGTCGCCCTTGAGGAAGTCGCGCAGGATTTCTTCCTGTTCGTAGGCCTTCTCCAGGGTCATGCCCACTTCGAACGGAATCATCTTCGACAGGCGGTCGGCCAACCCATAGGACTTGCCCTGCACCCGCGCCACGTCACGCACTACGGCCTTGGCGGCCATGGTGCCGAAGGTGATGATCTGGCTGACCGCGTTGCGCCCGTAGGCATCGGCAACATACTCGATCACCCGGTCACGGCCATCCATGCAAAAGTCGACGTCGAAGTCGGGCATGGAAACACGTTCAGGGTTAAGGAAGCGCTCGAACAGCAGGTCGTACGCCAGCGGGTCGAGGTCGGTAATCTTCAGTACGTAGGCCACCAGCGAGCCGGCGCCCGACCCCCGGCCCGGGCCAACAGGCACGTCGTTGTTCTTCGCCCACTTGATGAAGTCCATTACGATCAGGAAGTAACCGGGGAAGCCCATCTGGATGATGATATCCAGCTCGAACGTCAGGCGGTCCAGGTAAACCTGGCGCTTCTCTTCGTAATTGGGCGTGGTTTCCTTCGGCCACAGTACCGCCAGGCGCTCCTCCAGGCCTTCGTGGGACACGTGGCGCAGGTAGTCGTCGATACCCATGCCATTGGGTGTCGGGAAGTCGGGCAGGAAGTGCTTGCCCAGTTGCACCTGGATGTTGCAGCGCTTGGCGATCTCGACGGTGTTGGCGATGGCGTCGGGCAGGTCGCTGAACAGCTCGGCCATTTCCTCAGCGCTCTTGAGGTATTGCTGGTCGCTGTACAGGCGCGGGCGACGTGGATCGTCCAGCGTCCAGCCTTCACCGATGCAAACGCGGCTTTCGTGGGCGTCGAAGTCGGACTGCTTGATGAATCGCACATCGTTGGTCGCCACCAACGGCGCCCCGACTTTGTCTGCCAGCGCTACAGCGGCGTGGACGTATTCTTCGTCGCCAGCACGGTTGGTGCGCTGTACTTCGACGTAGAAGCGCTCAGGGAACATGCCCAGCCAATCATGCAGCAGCGCCTCAGCCTCGTCGGCCCGTCCTGCCATCAAGGCCATGCCGATGTCCCCTTGCTTGCCGGCGGACAAGGCAATCAGCCCTTCGCTGGCCGGGGCGATCCACTCACGCTGGAGAATGACCAGGCCGTTACGCTGGCCGTCGGTCCAGCCGCGCGAAATCAACTCGGTGAGGTTGCGATAACCCTTGGGATTCGTGGCCAGGAAACAGATACGCGACAGCGGGGCCTCTGGGTCCGCCCCGGCCAGCCACAGGTCGGCGCCGCAGATCGGCTTGATGCCCGCGCCCATGGCGGTCTTGTAGAACTTCACCAGCGAACACATGTTGCTCTGGTCGGTGATCGCCACCGCCGGCATGTTCATCCCGGCCAGCGCCTTGGCCAGCGGTTTGATCCGCACCAGGCCGTCGACCAGCGAGAATTCGGAGTGGACGCGCAGGTGAACGAAGGGAACCGACATGGAAGATCCTGTAGCAGTGCTGAACGACAAGGGCGGGATTGTAACGTAAATGCGCAAAGCATTTGGGGCCGCATAGCGGCCCCAATGTTTCAGATCAGAGAATCCGTAATACCCTCACGGGCTTCCCAGGCAGCGCGCACCGGTGCGAATGAGCGCCGATGGATGGGCGTTGGCCCAAGCCACGCCAAGGCTTCAAGATGTACCGGAGTCGGATAACCCTTATGCCCACCCATGCCGTATCCCGGGTAGATCAACTCGAACGCGCTCATCTCGCGGTCACGCGTGACCTTGGCCAGGATCGACGCGGCAGCAATGGCCGGTACCTGGCTATCGCCCTTGACTACCGGCGCGGCCGGCACCGTCAGTTTAGGGCAACGATTACCGTCGATCAGCGCAAGCTTGGGCGTGACGCTCAAGCCCTCCACCGCGCGCTGCATGGCCAGCATCGTCGCCTGAAGGATATTCAGCCGGTCGATTTCCTCGACCTCGGCGCGGGCAATGCAAAAACTCAGGGCTTTTTCGCAGATCTCGTCGAACAGCGCTTCACGCTTGGCCTCGGTGAGTTTCTTCGAATCGTTCAGACCCAGGATCGGCCGTGCCGGGTCGAGAATCACCGCCGCCGTGACCACCGCACCGCACAGTGGCCCGCGGCCGACTTCGTCGACGCCGGCAACCAGGTCTTCGACCAGGTTGAAGTCCAGTCCTATCTGCATGTCAGCGGTCCTTCAGCAAAGCGAGCACCGCGTCTGCCGCCTGGTTGGAGGCGTCGCGGCGCAGGGTACGATGGATCTCGTCGAAACGCTCGGTCTGCTGGCTGCCATCGGCCACCAGCGGCGCCAGGGATTGCGCCAGGGCTTCGCTGGTGGCGGCGTCTTGCAGCAGCTCAGGCACCAGCTCACGTTGGGCCAGCAAGTTCGGCAACGACACGTAGGGGCTTTTTACCAGACGCTTGAGGATCCAGTAGGTCAGCGGTGCAAGGCGATAGGCCACGACCATGGGGCGCTTGTACAACATGGCCTCCAGCGTGGCGGTGCCCGAGGCGATAAGCACTGCGTCACAGGCGGCCAGGGCCTGATGCGACTGACCATCGAGCAACGTCAAAGGCAAGTCGCGTCCTTCGAGCATCTGTTCGACCTGGGCACGCCGCGCCGCGTTGGCGCAGGGCAGTACGAAGCGCACGCCAGGCACCATTTCCTGCAGGCGCTGGGCAGCGTCGAGGAACAGTGCACCCAGGCGCCCCACTTCGCCACCTCGGCTACCGGGCATCAGCGCGACCACCGGCCCGGCACCCAGGCCCAGCACAGCGCGTGCAGCCTGCCGATCAGCGGCCAGTGGAATGGTATCGGCCAACGGATGACCAACGAATCGCACCGGCACGCCCTGCTCTTCGTAGAAGCGCGCTTCGAAGGGCAGCAGCGTCAGCATCAGGTCGCAGCCTTCGCGGATCTTCAGCACACGTTTCTGCCGCCAGGCCCAGACCGACGGGCTGACGTAATGCACCGTCTTGATGCCGGCCTGGCGCAGCTTCAATTCGATATTAAGGGTGAAATCGGGTGCGTCGATGCCAATGAACACATCGGGCTGCTCGGCGATCAGGGTTTGAATCAGTGCATTGCGCCGCTTGAGCAGCTCGCGCAGGCGCCCCAGCACCTCGACCAGGCCCATGACCGCAAGGCGTTCCATAGGGAAATACGACTGCAGGCCTTCGGCCTCCATCAGTGGGCCACCGACACCGATGAACCGCACATCGGGATGGCGCGCCTTCAAGGCGCGCATCAAACCGGAACCGAGAATATCGCCGCTGGCCTCACCCGCGACCAGGGCTACGCAAAGCTGGGCCATGTCAGCGGGTGATGCCGCGAGCGGAATTCACGATCGACTGGCGGAACAGTTCGACCTCAGGGTGTTTGCAAGCCAGTTCGTCGAGTTCCTTGATCGCCTCTTCCACGGTTAGGCCCTGGCGGTAGACGATCTTGTACGAACGGCGCAGTTCGCGAATCGCATCGTCGCTGAAGCCACGGCGGCGCATGCCTTCGAAGTTCATGCTGCGGGCTTCGGCGGGGCTGCCGAATACCGTGACGAAGGCCGGAACGTCCTTGCCGATCGCTGTACCCATGCCGGAAAACGCGTGAGCACCGATATGGCAGTACTGGTGCACCAGGGTAAAGCCGGACAGGATCGCCCAGTCACCGACATGCACGTGCCCGGCCAGCGCCGTGTTGTTGACCAGGATGCAATGGTTGCCGATCACGCTGTCATGGCCGATATGGGCATAGGCCATGATCAGATTGTGATCGCCCAGGGTGGTTTCAGCGCGATCCTGGACGGTGCCACGGTGAATGGTCACACCTTCGCGGATCACGTTGTGATCACCGATCACCAGGCGCGTCGGTTCACCCTTGTACTTGAGGTCAGGGGTGTCTTCGCCGATCGAGGAAAACTGGTAGATGCGGTTGTACTTGCCAATCCGGGTCGGCCCCTTCAGCACAACGTGGGGACCGATGACGGTGCCCTCCCCGATTTCAACGTCGGGACCAACGATCGACCACGGACCGACCTCAACGCCGTCGGCCAGCTTGGCCGACGGGTCGATGATCGCCCGCGGATCAATCGAATTCATAGCTCACGTTCCGCGCAGGTGATCTCGGCCGAGCACACAGGCTTACCGTCGACCAGGGCCCGGCATTCGAATTTCCAGATGGTCTTCTTGCGACCGATGAACTTGGCTTCCAGCACCAGCTGGTCGCCCGGCAATACCGGCTGACGGAAACGCAGCTTGTCGGAGCCGACGAAGTAGTAAAGCGTGCCGTCGGCCGGCTTGGTGTCGAGCATCTTGAAACCGAGAATGCCTGCGGCCTGGGCCATGGCTTCGATGATCAGCACACCAGGCATTACCGGGTGTTCCGGAAAATGCCCGTTGAAGAATGGCTCGTTGATGCTGACATTCTTGTAGGCACGAATGCTCTGGGCCTCGAAGTCCAGATCCGTCACACGGTCTACCAGCAGAAACGGGTAGCGGTGAGGCAGGTATTCGCGAATCTCGTTGATGTCCATCATTTCGGGGGGAAGCCTGTAATAAGAATAGGGAGCGCAGGTGCTGAACACACGCTCCTTTTGCAATCCAAAGAGGAGCCAGCTAGCGACTGTTCACTCTCGCTCAGGAAATGGTATCAGCCTTCTGATGTCGGCTGGCCACCTGAGGTCACGGTATTGACACGTTTTTCCAGCTGCTGAAGACGCTTGGACATGTCATCCAACTGGCGGATACGCGCGGCGCTCTTGCGCCAGTCAGCCAGTGGCTGCATGGCAGTACCGGAAGAATAAGCACCCGGTTCAGTGATCGAACGGGTGACCATGGTCATTCCGGAAACGAATACGTTATCGCACACATCGATATGGCCCACCATGCCGACACCGCCGGCAATGGTGCAGTGCTTGCCGATGCGCGTGCTGCCGGAAATCCCGACGCAGGCGGCCATGGCCGTGTGCTCGCCGATCTGCACGTTGTGCGCGATCTGGATCTGGTTGTCGAGCTTGACCCCGTCGGCGATCCGCGTGTCGGACAGCGCGCCACGGTCTACGGCGGTGTTGACGCCGATTTCGACATCATCACCAATGGAGACCCCGCCAATCTGGGCGATCTTGCGCCAAACACCCTTCTCATTGGCGAAGCCGAAGCCCTCGCCGCCGATCACGGCGCCCGACTGGATAACCACACGCTTGCCGATGGTCACGTCGTGATACAGCGTGACCCGCGGCGCCAACCAGCCGCCCTCACCGACCACGCAACGCGCTCCGATCACGCAATGCGCGCCGATGCTGACGTTGGCACCGATGCGTGCGCCGCTCTCAATGACCGCAAACGGCCCAATGCTGGCGCTGGCATCGACCTGTGCGTCCTCGGCCACCACGGCGCTGGGATGAATTCCCGCCACAGCCTTGGGTTTCGGGTCGAACAGGTGGGAGATCCGCGCATACGCCAGATACGGGTCGGGCACGATCAAGGCGTTGCCGGCAAAGGCTTCGGCGTCCGCAGCCTTGAGCAGCACCGCTGCTGCCTGGCAGTTATCCAGGTATTTGCGGTACTGCGGGTTGGCGAGGAAGCTCAATTGACCGGGGCCGGCCTCCTGCAAGGTAGCCAGCCCGGTAATCTGCTGCGCCTCGGAGCCTTTCAGCGTGGCCCCTAGGGCCTCGGCCAACTGGCCGAGCGTCATGGTCACGGTCATATCAACGGGCTTGGTTCATGCGCTCGATGACTTGGCGGGTGATGTCGTACTGAGGTTTGACATCGATGACCGCACCACGCTCGAGAACCAGGTCGTAACCGCCCTTCTTGATCACTTCTTCGACAGCGCCATCGAGCTTCGGCTTGAGCTGCTTGAGCATGTCGCGGTCGGCCACAGCTTTGGCTTCGTTCAGTTCCTTGGACTGGAACTGGAAGTCACGGGCCTTCTGCTTGAACTCAAGTTCCAGGCGCTCACGCTCGGGCTGAGCCATTTTGTCACCGCCCTTGATCAGGCGATCCTGGATGCCCTTGGCGCTGCTTTCCAAGCCCTTGAGCTTGGTCAGCTGCGGGCCGAACTTCTTCTCGGCATCCACCGCGTATTTCTTGGCGGCATCGGATTCAAGCAGGGCCATCTGATAGTTCAGCACGGCAACCTTCATTTCGGCGAAAGCCGGGGTGGCGACCAGCGCCGCGGCCACTACGGCCAGTTGAGCCAATTTACGCACGATGCACTCCTGGATAAACCGTTGTCGTTAAGCTAGGGCCGACCTTAGAAGGTCTGGCCCAGAGAGAATTGGAACACCTGAGTATCGGCATCGTCCGGCTTCTTCACCGGCATTGCCAGGCTGAAGCTCAACGGGCCCAGGGCAGTAATCCAGGTGACGCCCAGGCCGACGGAGCTCGCCATGCCCGAGAAACCGACCTTTTCGCAATCCGGCTTGCTGCCGCAATTGGTGTCGAACACGTTACCCACATCCCAGAACACGGAGGTGCGCAGCGAACGCTGGTCCTTGACGAACGGCAGCGGGAACAGCAGCTCGACGCCACCCTGGACCAGTACGTTACCGCCGAACGGCAGCGGATCCTGATCCGGGTCCTCGATAGTACCGGGTCGATGATTTGGGTTATCTGGTCCGGTACTCGGCGTACTGCGCGGGCCCAGGCTGCTGTCTTTGAAGCCACGAACGGAGTTGAAGCCACCCGCATAGTAGTTTTCATAGAACGGCAAGCCCGAAGTCCCACCGAAACCATCACCATAGCCCAGTTCGGTGTGCAGGCGCAGGGTGTAGTCGTTGTTGATTGGCTTGAACAGCTGACCGCGATAGTCGAGCTTGAAGAACGACAGGTCGCTGCCCGGAATGGTGGACTCCAGCGTCAGGCTCTGGGAGTGACCACGCGTAGCCAGCACGCCCTTGTTCAGGGTCGATTCGGACCAGCCGACCGAGGCCTTGAAGTTCAGGAAGTTGTCACCCTCTTCATCGAGGAAGTCGAAGATCTCGTTGACGGTGTAACGACCGGTCTTGATCTTGTCCTGTTGTACGCTCAAGCCGTAGGTCAGGCGCGAGGTTTCGCTGATCGGGTAGCCCAGGCTGACACCGGCACCCAGGCTGTCGACCGCATAGCTGGCCACGTCAACGTCGAGGTCATCATAGTCGGTGCTGCGGTAGAACGCGTTGTAGCCCAGGCTGACACCGTCAGCCGTGAAGTAGGGGTCAACGAAGCCGAAGTTGTAGCGGGTCTGGTATTCGGAGCGGGTCAGGCCGATCGACACCTTGTTACCGGTACCGAGGAAGTTGGTCTGGCTGATCGAACCACCGAGGATCAGGCCGGCGCTCTGGGCAAAGCCGACGCTGGCGGTGATCGAACCGGAAGCCTGCTCTTCGACGCTGTAGTTGACGTCGACCTGGTCGTCGGTGCCCGGCACCGGCGGGGTTTCGACGTTGACTTCCTTGAAGAAGCCCAGGCGCTCCAGACGGGTCTTGGACTGGTCGATCAGGTAGGTCGAGGCCCAGCCACCTTCCATCTGGCGCATTTCGCGGCGCAGCACTTCGTCTTCGGTCTTGGTGTTGCCGCGGTAGTTGATGCGGTTGACGTAAGCACGCTTGCCCGGGTCGACGACGAACATGATGTCGACGGTGTGATCTTCGTCATTGGGCTGTGGCACGCCGTTGACGTTGGCGAAGGTGTAGCC
>NZ_JBVJLI010000012.1:0-189472 GCF_055584805.1 Pseudomonas sp. NPDC090752
GTCAACCGCATCAACTACCGCGGCAACACCAAGACCGAAGACGAAGTGCTGCGCCGCGAAATGCGCCAGATGGAAGGTGGCTGGGCCTCGACCTATCTGATCGACCAGTCCAAGACCCGTCTGGAGCGCCTGGGCTTCTTCAAGGAAGTCAACGTCGAAACCCCGCAGGTAGCCAGCACCGACGACCAGGTCGACGTCAACTACAGCGTCGAAGAGCAGGCTTCCGGCTCGATCACCGCCAGCGTCGGCTTCGCCCAGAGCGCCGGCCTGATCCTCGGCGGTTCGATCAGCCAGACCAACTTCCTCGGTACCGGTAACAAGGTGTCGATCGGCCTGACCCGCTCCGAATACCAGACCAAGTACAACTTCGGCTTCACCAACCCCTACTTCACGGCTGACGGTGTCAGCCTGGGCTACAACCTGTTCTACAGCAGCACCGACTACAGCGACTACTACGACGACGGCGTCTCCTACTACGCCATCAACAGCTATGGCGCAGGCGTCAGCCTGGGCTACCCGATCAGCGAAACCTCACGCCTGACCTACGGCCTGACCCTGCAGCACGACGACATTTCCCCCGGCACCTACAGCGCCGATGAGATCTACGACTTCATCCAGCGCGAAGGCGAGAGTTTCAACAACCTCAAGGCCTCGATCGGCTGGTCCGAATCGACCCTGAACAAAGGCGTGCTGGCGACCCGTGGCCACTCGCAGAGCCTCACGCTGATGGCCACGACACCCGGCAGCGACCTGTCGTTCTATAAGCTCGACTACAACGGCCAGACCTACCTGCCGCTCAGCGACCGCACCACCCTGCGTCTGCATACCAGCCTGGGTTATGGCAATGGCTACGGCTCCACCGACGGCCTGCCGTTCTACGAGAACTACACCGCCGGTGGTCAGGGTTCGGTGCGCGGCTTCAAGGATGGGTCGCTGGGGCCGCGCAACACACCGGCGACCGGCACCTATGCCAGCGCCGGCCAGGCCTATTACTCTGACCGCGACACCGATGCGTTGGGCGGTAACATCCTGGTGACCGGCGGCGCCGAGTACATCTTCCCGATGCCCTTCATCAAGGACCAGCGCCAGTTGCGCAGTTCGGTGTTCGTCGATGCCGGCAACGTGTATTCCGACACCTGCTACCTGTCCACCACGCAAGGGTGTGGCAGCGTGGGCCTTGATCAGTTGGCGGTGTCACTGGGCGTCGGAGTGACCTGGTACAGCCCGATGGGGCCGCTGACGTTCAGCCTGGCCACACCGGTGAAGAAGCCGGAGGGCGCTGAAACCCAAGTATTCCAGTTCTCGCTGGGGCAGACGTTCTAACTCCGCCGCGGCTGGACACCTAACCTGTAGGAGCGGATTTATCCGCGAAGCCAACGACGCGGTGGATGGCACCGGCTTCGCCGGTGTTCGCGGCTGAAGCCGCTAGTACGAGGTATTACCCGCTTTTACTCCGGCTTAACCCAAATTGACAGTCCGCTTTTCTAAGCTGGCGTCCCCTAGAATTCGCCTGGCAGACTCTCTCCATGCAACAAGAAGAAATAGACCTGGTTCAGCAAAGCCTGGCCAGCCTTCTCCCCCCACACTACGCGATAATCCTGGCCGTCAGTAACGACGGTCAGTACCACCTGGCGATCCAGGATGCCGGCAGCGATTGGTCGCTGGAAGACAGCGGCAGCATCAACCCGGACTTTGCCGAGCGCATGCTGACCCTGGGCAACCAGCTCAAGGCGATGCTCGAATCAGAAACGTTCAAGCACATGGCCAGCCATGCCCCCTCTCGCCCGCTGGTCTGGATCAGCGACCGGCCAGCACCTCGGCCCGAGTGGTGAGTTTGCCGAAATGGTGCTTCCACAGTTCGATCCCCAGCTTGCCTGAGCGGTCCAGGGAAGACCCCACCGTCAAGTCTGTGATCAACGTCGGCATCAAACCCGCATCGAACAGTGCGAAGCCGGCGGCCAACACGCAGGTCTCGGTCTGCAGCCCGCAGACCAGCACCCGCTCGGCACCTAGCTGGCAGATGTAGTCGAGGGTCTCGGCGGTCTGCCCATAACCGTGCTTGATAAAGACCTTGTCGGCCTCGACCAGGCTCTCGTCTTCTGCCGCAGGGTGCCAGCCGAGTTGCCGATTGAACGGGGTCGCCTGCTCGTCATGCAGCTCGACCGAGGCGATGGTCGGGATCGTCGCGGATAATGCACGCACGCCGTCCACCAGCCACTCCGGCGGGCTGAATGTGGACTGGACATCGACGATTAGCAAAACCTGCCGCATGAACTTCTCCGGGGCATTGGCAAAGGCGCGAAGTATACCGCTCAAGCCAGGCCTTGAGCGCATTCTGCCAACTGTCGGTAGCACAGCCTTGCCATTTAAGTAGCGGTTTTCCCGAACTTTTTCCGCTTTGCTGGTCTATGTGATCAGGCTCATGCAGCTTTTCCCTAGCGCATGGCCTAACGCCCAATTTCCAGCAGAGGTTGTCTTCGCTCATGAAAATCCATGTCCCACGGATAGTGCTGTTCGGCCTGTTCGCGTTCGCGGCAATGGGCTCGGCATCTGCAACACCCATGAAGGCGTCAACGCCAGTCCCAGTAACCGAAGTAACGCCTGTGCAGGCCCCAAACAACCCCTGGCCGAGCCTGGCAAGCGTGACCGCACAGCAGCCCGCCACGCTGCTGGCCCATGATGACCGTTACCACCACGACGGCTACCGGCATGACCGTCGTGACGACTGGCGCCGCGAGAACTGGCGCCGGGAGCAATGGCGTCGGGAGCAGGCGCGCCGTGAAGCCGAACGCCGCCGCGACTGGCAGCGCCACCATGATCGGGCCATGCACCATCGTTATGAGGCCGACCACCACTACTATCGCCGCTAGCTCAGGTCGAGACTGGCTCCACGTCCTCCGTACGCCTGTTGCTTGACGGGCTGGCACCAACGGCACGTTCGCCCAATGCCTGGCCTTCACCCCTCAGTGCCAAAGTCCCAACAGGAGGGTGGCGCCAATAACGGTCGAAGCGCCACCGATACGCGTAGAAATCTGAGCAAAAGGCATCAGTGACATGCGGTTGCAAGCAGAGAGGATCGCGACATCACCGGTGCCGCCCAAACCACTGTGGCAACACGTCACGATGGCTGACTCGATGGGGTACATGTTCAGCAGGTTGCCGACCAGGAAACCTGCTAGCGCCATGGCGACCACGACCGCGATACACACCATGACATAGCCGACCGAGAACACACTTGCCACGCTTTCCAGCGGCACATACAGCATTCCCAAGCCAATCATCGTTGGCCAGATAAACACGGTCGAAACCAGTTTGTAGAACTTCTTGCTGCCGTTTTCCAAGCGATCAGGCAGTACCCGCAGGTATTTGAACAAGACAGCTACAACGATCATCATGACCGGGCCGGGGATATGAACCACTTTCTCCAGCAGGCCGCCCAGGACAAAGAAGGCACAAATCAGCAGGACCCCGGCTCCCATGTAACGGAAGTCGATGCCATTGTCGTCCTGCTCTTCGACTTTGAACTTGTCGTTTTCTTCTTTTGCGCGAATCAGGACACCGTCACCATTCAGATGGGGCTTGCGGCTAGCGAGCCGGGCGAGGACGCCCGCACAAATGATCGCCACAATATTGCCAACCACCGCCGCGGGGACCAACTGCGCTACAAATTGCTCTGGGGTGCCTCCCAAGATATGCGCATAAGCCAATGACAGCGGCAAGATACCCTCACCAATGCCACCGCCAATGATGGGGACAATAATGTAGAAGACCGTATGGTGCACGGTATAGCCGAAGCCAACACCTACGAGAATGCCTGCCGAAATCGCGGCTACCGTACCCGCCACCAGCGGAACGAACATACGGATCATACCCTGCACCAGAATCGTACGATTCATCCCCAGGATGCTGCCAACGACCAGGCTGGCAATGACGAAATAAAGAAAGTTGGCATCCTTCATCAGCATCTTGGTGGCATCGATAGTCGCGCTACCGAAGAAACCGTGGAACACCAGTACGGAGGGAAGCAATAAACAGAGAATCGCGCCGCCGCCAATATCTTTGAGGATGGGTAAGCGCTGCCCGATCTGCCCCAGGAGCATACCCAGCGTCATGATGACGGCCAAGCCACCGATCATGCTCTTGGGCAACAATCCAAAATGGGCGGACATGAACACAATGATCGAGATACCCAGGAAATACGGAAGTGGGATCACCCCGATTTCGTACTCCATCAATGCGCTGAAGCGGCGCTTGGGTTGAGAGGCAAGGGTAACGGAGGTCATACGGAAGTCCTCGATTATTGTTGTGTGAGGAGAAATGCATCGGCTCGGATCACGGGTTTCCGAGACTAAGCCCATGCTATCCTTTGACGAACCGTGGAAAAATACGAACTCCATAAAGCCTATGAACACGATTCATGAAGAAACACCGCTACCTGACGACCTGCGGGTGTTCCTCACCGTTATCCGCAAATCCAGCTTTGCAGGCGCTGCAGCAGAGCTACAACAATCGCCTGCCTACGTGAGCAAGCGCATCAAGATTTTGGAGGAAACACTGGGGACGAAGCTCATCCATCGATCAACCCGCCGTATAGCCCTGACCGATACCGGCGTGCGGGCCGAGCAATGGGCGACCAGAATCCTCAATGACATTGATGATTTCATGGGTGATCTGAGCCAGGTGCGCAAGGCGCCAAGGGGCCGTCTGCATATCTGTAGCAGCTTCGGCTTCGGACGAAACTACGTAGCGCCAGCCATCGCCGAGCTGGCAATCGAGTACCCAGACCTTGAAGTGCGTGTCGATGTATTCGATCGTGTCGTTGACATCGTATCCGAAGGCTTCGACCTGGAAATTCGTGTGGGCGATGACATCCCAGGTCAGCATATCGGCCGGCAACTCGTGGCCAATCGGCGGGTGATCTGTGCCACCCCTGAATACTTGGCGCGCAGGGGCACACCTCACACAATCGAAGACTTGGCGGATCACGACTGCCTGGTACTGAAAGAGCGTAATAACAGCTTTGGTGTGTGGCAGTTGCGTAACGGCCAGAAAACAATCGCGGTACGGGTAAACGGCCAATTGTCTTCAAACAACGGTGAAATCGTTTTGCAGTGGGCACTCAAACACCGTGGCTTGTTACTCCGTTCTATGTGGGACGTTAAACCGCTGCTCGAACAGGGCCGACTGGTGCAAGTGCTACATGATTACAGTCAAAGCGCGAATGTCTGGGCGGTCTACCCTACCCGGCTTGCAGAGTCAGGGAAGCTGCGGGCATGCGTTGAGTTCCTCGAAGCATGGTTCAGTCGACTGAGGGCAGACTGAACCACACCCCGGGCGTTCATCTTTTCAGGCCAACCAAGGATTGCTTTGAAGGTGGCGCGATTCGAACGCACGGATCTCTTCATGGCGCTGGAGCGTTGTGCCGATAGCATCGAGCCCAAGCATCAGCGCCTCCTTCCGCAGTGAGTCGATGGTGAAGGCAATAGCGCGACCATCCACCAACAAAATGTGCTGTGCTTCAAGATCAATTGCGATGCATGCGCTACCTGGCTCACCCACGACTTGGCCCAGCTCTTTCAATTCGGTGGGTGACAGCTCAATGGTCAGCACCCCATTGCGCTGGCAGTTGTCGTAGAAAATACCTGCAAAGCTTGTACCGATCAGCGCACGGATGCCGAGCTGCTTGAGCCCCCACACCGCATGCTCGCGACTGGACCCACAGCCAAAATTAGGCCCGACCACCAGGAATGAGGCGTTATTCCACGGCGCCTGGTTCAACACGAAATCTGGATGAGCAGTGCCGTCTGCGAGGAACCGCAGATCGAAGAACACCCCTCGGTCCAACCCACTGCGGTCGATGCCTTTGAGAAACTGCTTGGGCATGATCACGTCGGTATCTACGTTGGCCGCCAGCATTGGCGCTGCGTGGCCCTCTACGAATTTGAAAGGTTCCATGTTCATGCCTCCAACGCCAAAGAACGTACATCGACCAAGTGGCCAGTAACCGCGGCTGCGGCAACCATTGCGGGGCTCATGAGGTGAGTGCGGGCGCCTGCCCCCTGACGACCTTCGAAGTTGCGATTGGTACTGGATGCGCAGCGGTCACCGGGATTGAGCACGTCATCGTTCATGGCCAGGCACATCGAGCAACCAGACTGTCGCCATTCGAAGCCCGCATCACGGAAGACTTGTGCAAGCCCCTCAGATTCAGCTTGGTCACGGACCAACGTAGAGCCTGGGACGATCATGGCGCGCACACCCTCTGCGACCGTGCGCCCCTTCACCACCCGCGCTGCGTCGCGCAGATCTTCGATCCGGGCGTTGGTGCACGATCCAATGAACGCATGGCTGATTTGAATACCTTCCAGAGGAGCGCCCGGCTGCAACCCCATGTAACGCAATGCGCGTTGCAGGTCCTGCCGGAGAATGAGATCAGGCTCCTGCAAGGGATCGGGTACGGTATCGGTGATGGACGCTGCTTGATCCGGGCTGGTGCCCCACGTGACCATCGGCTGCAGGTCAGCGATATGCATCCTGACTTCTAGATCGAACGCAGCCTCAGGATCGGAGTAAAGGGTTTTCCACTGTTCAACCGCCGCCTCCCACAGGGCGCCCTTCGGCACACGTGGTTTGCCGTCGAGGTAGGCGAAGACCTTCTCGTCGGGCGCCATGAAGGCACCCCGAGCGCCCGCCTCGACCGCCATGTTACAGATGGTCATGCGCGCTTCCACACTCAACGCGCGGATGGCTGGCCCGGCGAATTCGATGGCGTATCCCGTTGCCCCGGCAGCGCCAATCTGGCGAATGAGTTCCATGATGATGTCCTTGGACACCAACCCGCGTCCAGGTACGCCTTCCACCGTGACTCGCATGGTTTTCAGGCGTTTGTACACCAGGGTTTGGGTGGCCAAGAGGTGCTCGATTTCCGAGGTGCCGATGCCGAACCCGAACGCACCGAGCGCACCGTAGGTGGTGGTATGACTGTCACCGGCAGCCACGACCATGCCTGGAAGGATGAAGCCCTGCTCTGGGGCGACCACATGCTCGATGCCTTGGCGCTTGTCCAACACGTCGAACAGCTCGATGCCGAAATCACGACAGTTCTGTTCGAAGTAACTGACCTGAAGTGCGCCTCCGGCATCAGGCATGTCGGCAATACGCTCCGGGGCTGTGGGGTTGACGTGGTCGACCACGCACAGCGTCGCGGATGGCCTCCAGACTTTGCGCCCCGCCTCGCGCAGCCCGCTGAACGCTTGGGGGCTGGTGTACTCGTTGGCGACTTGACGATCGATGTACAGGAGCACATGCCCCTGATCGTCCAGCTCACAGACGGCGTGGGAGTCGATGTGCTTCTGGTAAAGCGTTCTTGGGGTGCTGATCACGAGTACGTACCCTTGTTGTTAATCACTGCGATGGCAGCGTTAACAACAGGATATCCATACAAAATCGAGCATCAACTGGCATTCAGTGCACTATAAGTTCACATTTCGTGAATCACTCATCGCTTCGTGTGCACTATGTTTTGAGATCTGAGGTTATGCATCAGCTCCAGCCCCTGAGACTCAATGTCTTTAAGCTCGATGTCGGCAAGCGCTGCCAACGCTGCAAGGTGCTCACGGCCACTGAGCTGCTGCCCTTGTATCGACATCAGCAACGCATGAGCCAGTGGCGCCAGGCGCGAGAAGTGCACCTTGAAGTCGGCACCACGGCTGGCCAGCAGCAGGGTTGGCTCCGTCGGCGCCAGCAGAGGAATGTTCCCAGGGCCAATGTGGCTGACTGGCCAGGTATAGGCCAGCGGCACAGCCAGGTTGGACAGCAGCGGCACACCCTCGAGCAGATCCCCATCAGGGTCATGCTCGGGCTCGCTATCGTCGCTGAGCAACAACACCGTCTCGATCCATTCGTAATGGGCCAGCTCTGCCACCCAGCCGGGAAGGTCGGCACGGGTTTGCAGGTAGCCCACCAGCTCACCGGCCACCTCGGTGAACAACGGCGTCTGGCAACGATGGTTGGTGTAGAAATCTTCGATCAGCGCCTGCCACCGCGCGCTCGTCAGGCTGGCATGCAACACTGGGAAGCTGCCGGCCAGCAGCGACTGCATGTTGCCGAAGAACAGTTGCCGATAAACCCCTAGGCGCCGTGCCTCGATACCCGGCGGCGGCGGGTTGGCCTGCGGGTCTCGAATGAAGCCAGTCATGCGCAACTGCTGCTCGCGCAGGGTCTCAGCCATGGCGCACCTCCGGCGCTTGGGCGGCGAATTGCAACCCGCGGATGCAGTCCACTTCAGTCAGCAATTCGGGCAACGACGGTAAGTTGAAGTCGCGCTCCAGCAAGGTCGGCACGCTACCCAGCTGCTGGTAGGCACTGGCCAGCAGGCTCCAGACATCCGCCTTCACAGGCGCACCGTGGGTATCGATCTTCAGGTCCGGCGCTTCGTCGTAGTGCCCGGCCACGTGCAGGCACGCCACGCGCTCGGCCGGCACACGGGCGAGGAAATCGGCAGCGTCATAGCGGTGATTGCAGGCATTGACGATCACATTGTTGATGTCCAGCAGCAGGTCGCAATCGGCCTCGTCGAGGACCGCGCGAAGGAAATCGATTTCGCTCATCGCCTGGTAGGGCGCGGCGTAGTAGGAGATGTTCTCCACCGCAATGCGCCGACCAAGGGCATCCTGCACTTCCCTGATGCGCGCGGCAGTGTGGCGCACTGCTTCGTCAGTGAAGGGCATGGGAATCAGGTCGTAGAGATGGCCGTCATCGGCGCAGTAACTCAGGTGTTCGCTGAACAGCGGCACGTGGTAACGGTCGAGAAAATCGCGGATTTGGCGTAGGAAGGCATGGTCGAGTGGTGCTGGGCCACCAAGCGATAATGAAAGGCCGTGGCAGGCCAGCGGATAACGCTCGGCCAGCTGTGCCAGGCCTTTGCCGTAGCTACCGCCTACGCCAATCCAGTTGTCCGGGGCACATTCGAGAAAGTCCACGGCGCCAGGGGCCATGGTCAACAATTCAGGCAACAACCCACGACGCAGGCCAAGGCCGGCACCTTGCAGAGAGAGAGTAGTGCTCATGGATGGATCCTTTAGACGCAGCGCCCTCCCCGGCCAATCAGCGCGGGAAGGATGCCGGTTGCGGTCAGTTCTTGGCTTGGCTCAGCTTGCTGTACAGGTCGGTCGGGAACGGGTTGCCATTGGCGTCGAACTGGTGCTTGCGGAACTGGAACACCTCGCCCTCGGACAGGTAGCCGTCGTGGTTGGCATCGATCGCGTCGAATTCGGCGTTGGCGCCCGGCGCCACGGCCAGCAGCTCGGCACGGGAAACGCGGCCATCGTGGTCGGCATCGGTACGGGCGAAGGAGGCATCGCCGCACTTGCCTTCACCGCATTTACCTTCGGCCTGAGCAGCCTTGCCCGCAGCGCCGCTGGCGCCACATTTGCCCTCGCCGCATTTGCCTTCGCCCTGGGTGGCTTTGGCCTTGGCAGCGCCGGCGCCGCATTTGCCCTCACCGCACTTACCCTCTGCGGCCTTCTCGGCGGCAGCGAGCTGGTAGCCCTGGGGCAGCGCTTCAACGGCGAACGCCGAGGATGCCAGGTTGATACCGCCGACCAGGGCAATGCTCAACAGGCCAAGGCGGGTCGTGTTAGGGAAGCGAGTCATGGTGTGTCTCCGGATTGTTGCGCAGCCAGGATGCGCGGTCATGCCTCTAGGGCGAAAGAGCCAGAACAACAGGCCTATGGGCTGTTCGTTCGGGTTGGCTCATTTGGCCCGAGGCATGTATCCGTGACGTATCCGCAAGGAACGGCATTTGTAAGCAAGGAAGCGAGACGCTGGGCTAGATACAGAGTGATACATACTGCCTGCCCTGTCTTTCAGCTGACATGACCTAGCGTTTTCTGCACCTTGGCCAGCAGCTCACCGGTCTGGAAGGGTTTGATCAGCAGGTCCATGCCGGTGTCGAGGAATGCCTGGCGCTCCAGCGCCGTCTCGGCATAGCCCGTCATGAACAGCACCGGCAGTCCGGGCCGGTAGGTCCGCGCCATGTCGGCCAGTTCCCGGCCACTGATGCCTGGAAGTCCGACATCGGTCAGCAGCAGCTCGATGCTGACGTCTTCACGCAAATGATCCAGGGCTTGCTCGATGGTCTCGGCGAGGGTGCAGCGGTAGCCCGCATCGGCCAGCACCTCGGCCAGCGACAAGCGAACCGAGGCCATGTCCTCAACCACCAGCACATGCTCGCCCGCCCCCGTTTGCTCAGGTTGTGGGTTGCATTCTTCGCGGGCCACCTCTTGGTTGCTGGCAGGCAGCATCAGGGAAACCTCGGTGCCTTGCCCCGGAACACTGCGCAGCGCGACATGCCCCCCGGACTGGCGAGCGAAGCCGTAGATGGTCGACAACCCGAGCCCGGTACCTTGCCCCACCGGCTTGGTAGTAAAGAACGGGTCGAATACTTTTTCCAGCAGCGCCGGTTCGATGCCGCAACCATCGTCGCGCACCGTCACCGCGATATAGGGGCCATCCTGCAGATTGGGGTCGCCGTGCGACCACGCGGCGGCGGTACTCACCCAGATCTGCCCACCTTTGGCCAACGCATCGCGGGCGTTGATCACCAGGTTGAGCACCGCGCTTTCGAGCTGGATCGGATCGACCAGGGCGATCGTAGGCTCGCTGGACAGCATCAGCGTCAGCACGATGCGTTCGCCGATGGTCCGGGTAAGCAATTCTTGCAGCGACCGCACTCTCTCGTTGATGTCCACCGGGCGGGTGTCCAGCGGCTGCTGACGGGCGAAGGCCAGCATGCGATGGGTCAGCGACGCGGCGCTCATGGCCGACGTGAGGGCGGCATCGGCGTAGCTTGGCACTTTCTCCACACGGTTCTGCGCCACGCGCTTGCGGATCAGCTCAAGGCTGGTAATGATGCCCGTCAGCAGGTTGTTGAAGTCATGGGCAATACCTCCGGTAAGGCTGCCCAAGGCGTCCATCTTCTGCAATTGCAGCAGTTGCGCCTCGGAGCGCGCCCGCTGCTCCACTTCCCGCGCCAGTTGGCTATTGGCATCGTCCAGGCGTGCCAAGTGCGAGCGCTCGCGGTGCCGATGCTCGGTGACATCCTCGACAAACACCAGGCATAGCCCGGGTGCCCGATAGGGTGAAAGTTGCCACTCGGTTTCTCGCGGCTGGCCGCCCACAGTCATGCTCAGATTGCCGCGCCAGCGCTGGCCATCGGCCAAGTGCTGGCGCAATGCGCCCAGGGTTGTCTGCTGGTCGTCCGCGAAGCATTCCTGCAATGCTTCGGGGTTACGGTTATCTTCAAGCAGCAAGGCGAAGGCCTGGTTGCATTCATGGACTTTCAGCTCGGCATCCAACACGGCGATGGGTGCGGAAACATTGCTGAAAATCTCGCGAAACCTTGCCTCGCTGTCACGCAATGCCCGCTCGGTGTCGCGCACCCGCAGCAGGGTACGCAGGGTCGCGACCAGCACGTCGGGGTCCACCGGATGCACTAGGTAAGCATCGGCGCCGGCATCCAGGCCAGTAATGATGTCCCCGGTCTGAATCGACGCCGCCGACACGTGAATCACCGGCAACAAGGCGGTCGCCGGGTCCGCGCGCAGCAATCTGACGATGTCGAAACCACTCATGTCGGGCAGGTTCACGTCGAGAATCAGCGCATCGATCGGTTCGCTGTGAATCAACGCCAAGCCATCGCCACCGGTACCGGCCTCCATTACCTGGTAATCGTGCATCGCCAAACGTCGGCGCAGTGCGTAACGTGTGGCCGCATTATCGTCGACGATCAGCAGGCGAACATCAGCGTTCATCAGCGCGCTCCTCGGCCAGCGCCAGGGGGAGAATGACAAAGAACGACGAGCCAACGCCCGGTGCGCTGTCCACGCCCACCTCGCCGCCGAGCAGTGCGGCGAAGCGCTTGCACAGCGAAAGGCCCAGGCCGGTGCCACGCAGGCGCTTCTGCAGTGGCGAGTCGAGCTGGGCGAAATCTTCGAACAACCCACCGAGCAATTCAGGTGCAATGCCGATACCGGTGTCACTGACGGCGAATCGGACCTGGTCGCTGCCATGCAATTGCGCCGAAACCCGTACTTCGCCGCGAGTGGTGAACTTCAGCGCATTCGAGATGAAGTTGCGCAGGATCTGCCCCAGTTTCTTGTCATCGGTAAACATCCTCGGCAAACCCTGCGGCTCTTCGAAGATCAGGTCAACGGTGCCGGTGTCGACGATCGGGCGGAACATGCCGCGCAGGGCGGCGAACAGGTCGAGCATGTCGAACCAGGCAGGCGAGATGGTAATACGACCCGCGTCGATCTTGGCAAGGTCGAGCAGATCATCGACCATGTCGCTGAGCTCGCGCGTTGCGGTATTGATGAATGCCACCTGCAATTGCTGCTCCTTGCTCAACGGCCCGTCCACCTCATCGGCGAGCAGGCTGGTAATGCTCAGGATCGAGCCCAGCGGCGTGCGGAACTCATGGCTCATGTAGGACAGAAAACGGCTCTTCAAGTCCGAGGCCTGGCGCAACTGCTCGGCCTGTGTGTCCAACTCGGCATAAAGCGCCAGTACCCCCTGGTTGGTGTCCTCGAGCTCGGCGCGCAAAGCCTGATTCTCGGCCTGCAAGCGTGCCACATCGGCCAGTAGGGTGCCGCTGTCGGGCATTGGCTCAGCCATGCACGGCCTCCAGATCAATGACAAGTACCGTCACGTCGTCCCGACCACGGCAGAAATCGCGATGCAGCACAGCGGCGATCACTGCCGGATGACGGTAAACGAGGCCGGGATAGGCTTGAAGATTCCAACGGGACTGCAGGCCGTCACTGAACATGATCAACAGGTTTCCCTTCACGTGAGCGTAGTCGAACACTTGGCCCTTGCGGTATTGACCGCCGACGATACCCGGGTGCGAAGCCAGGCCACGTGGCCGCTCACCGCCCACAAGCGTCGCGCCGATATTGCCGATGCCGATGAATGTGAGGTTGTCACGGGAGAGGTCGTACTGGGCAATGGCGACTGCCCCACCGCGGGTGCCCGCCATGGCATGGTGCAGCTCTGCCAACAGAGGCTCCGGCGCACTGAACGGGCTTTGGGTAAAAGCCTGGACACCGGCCTTGGCCGCACGCTCAGCCTCCTCGCCGTGGCCAAGGCCGTCTACCACCAAGGCGCTCAGGCGATCATTGGCCAGCGCTACGTGCCAGCTGTCACCACACGCAGGGTCGTCGTGCAAGGAATGCTGACTGACACCGATACGCACGTCTTCGCCCTGTACGCCTTGACGGTAAAGACGCGCCAGTACCACAGCACCCCGCCCATCGGCATGGACGTCGAACACTTGCGCCAACCGGCTGACCGCGCCAAGACCAGTGCCCTGGGTGCCAACGGTGGAGTAGCCATCGACCAGGCAACGGTGCACGTCGAAACCTTGCGCGCGATCCACGGCAACCAGTTCGACTCCAGGGTGATTACCGTGGGCAAGCACGCGCACGTGCAACTCGCCGCGCTGGGCATGCTTGAGCACGTTGCTGGCCAGCTCGGTGGCCACCAGGGCGGCTCGTTCGGCATCGGCGACGCTGAAGCCCTGCTGCTCGGCGAGCATGCGCACTTCCCGACGTGCATGGCCGACCTGGCTGGCATCGTCAAGCTTCAAGACCTGCGTCAGGGTCGCCGCCAGGTTCAGGTCCATCGGGTGATCGTTACCCGGGTACCTTGCCCGGGAGCGGTGTCGAGTTCGAATTCATCGACCAGGCGTCGAGCACCGGTCAGCCCCAGGCCCAGCCCGCCGCCCGAGGTCCAGCCATCGGTGAGGGCCAGCTTGACGTCGGCAATGCCTGGACCCTCATCACGAAATACAAGGCGCACGCCAACACGCCCGGCCTCTTCGATGACCGTCCAGTCCATATCGCCACCCCCGCCATACACCACGGTGTTGCGGGCCAGCTCACTGACTGCCGTGACCAGCTTGGTAAGGTCCACCAGGCGCATGCCACAATCGCTGGCGATCTTGCGTGTGAGCTGGCGGGCCAGTACCACGTCCTGTTCGATGCGCACCGGCTGGCTACCGCTTTCGCGAGTGTTCATGCGCGGCCCACCCGCTGACGTAGCAGGTTCATGCCACGGTCGACATTGAGTGCGGTGCTGACCCCGGGCAGGGTCAGGCCAAGCTCCACCAGGGTGATCGCCACTGCCGGTTGCATGCCCACCAGCACGGTTTCGGCGTCCATGATCCGCGACAGGCCAGAGATACTGGCGATCATCCGGCCAATGAACGAGTCGACCATGTCCAATGCGGAGATGTCGATCAGCACGCCTCGGGCCGACGTGTGGTCGATGCGCTCGGTCAGGTCTTCCTGCAGCTGTAGGGCCAATTGATCATGCATGTCGACCTGGATGGTCACCAGCAGGAACTCGCCCATTTGCAGAATGGGAATGCGTTCCATCAGCTCACACTCGCTCGCCGTAGGCCGTGCCCAATCGCGCCAGCGCCAGCTTCAGCGCATCGGCGAGGTTGGATTTGGTGGTCAGCGTACCCAGGTCCAGGCCCAGGTGCACGATGGTCTGGGCAATCTGCGGACGCACGCCGCTGATGATGCAATCGGCGCCCATCAGACGGATGGCCGTCACAGTTTTGAGCAAGTGCTGGGCCACCAAGGTGTCCACCGTGGGTACACCGGTGATGTCAATGATGGCGATCTCAGAGCCGGTATCGACGATCCGCTGCAGCAGTGATTCCATCACGGTCTGGCTGCGTTGCGAATCCAGGGTGCCGATCAGCGGCAAGGCCAGTACGCCGTCCCACAGCTTGACCACGGGGGTGGACAGCTCCAGCAGCTCTTCCTGTTGGCGCTTGATCACTGCCTCGCGGCTTTTCTGGTACGTGCCGATGGTGTGCAGGCCCAACGCATCGAGCAGCTGCGACACCTCCCACAATTGCTCGGCGAGCAACGCCGGTTGCTCTCGGTAATGGTCTTGCAGCAGCGTGAACAGCGGGCCTTTGAGAGCGAAGATGAAGTAAGCGGTCTGATGGGACTCCTGACCCGCCTGCGCACGGCTGGCAGACAGCTTCTCAAGGAAACGGCGAATCTCGTTCCAACCTTCTGCCGCAATTTGCGTACCGTTCTCGTTACGCAGGCCGTCGATGATCAGCTGCAGAAAATCACGGGTGTCCTGACGCACGTCCTGTTCGCGGACATTTCGAGTTGCACCGTTAGCTTCCAGCGCGCCCAGCCAGTCGCCGACTAATTGCGCCTGATTGCCAACGATCGCGTCCAACGTGCTGTTGTGCAGTGCTGCCATGTGCGGTTTGCTCCTGAAAATGACAAGCCGATGAAATGATCATCTTGCCGGCTTGGAAAAATGACATCGGTCGATCTAAATAGTTGTGGCTTGGCCGAATAATTTCATTGCGCCATCTGCTGTGCCGCTAACTTTAGGCCAAGTTCAAGGCTAGCGGTTGGCTTCAACGCCGATCCAGCACCTTCGCCAGCACGAACGTGGCCACCACCGCCAGCACCACTGCAGCCGCGATGGACGGCACCGTGCCCAGCGTCACGATCGTGCTCTTGACGGCCAGGTAGAAGCCCAGGACACCCACCGCGCCGATAGCATTGCCGCGCACGATCGCTCCCAGTTCGTGGTGGCCACCCTGTACATGAGTGAACACTGCCAAGGGCCAGGCGATCACCGGGATCGGCGCCAGCAGTCCGCTGGCCACCGGCCCCAGCCATTGGGCGCTGGCGGTGATTGCCACCAACAGCAAGGTGGCTGTAAGCATGCGCATCGGGATTACCCAGCGCGGCAATGCAACCACCTTGGCTGCAGGGGCCTCAGCCTTTTGTGAGGCGACGACGATGATCAGCGTGAGCAGTAGCACTGTCACGGCGACCGACAATGCCACTACCCCCAGCCGGCTCATCGCGAACGCGGTTGCCGCGTAAACCGCCAGGGCCGCGATGCAGCCGGTGAATGCCGATACCCGCTTTGTTACCAGGAAGTAGCACAGATAGGCCGCCTGTACCGCCGCCAGCCCAGCCAGTGCACCCGGTACGGCCTGCAATGCAAAACCCGGCCCCTGTTCCAGGCTGAGGAACAGCATGACCAACGCCGAGGTGACGGGCAGCCCAGACAGCAGGCCACCGATCTGGGTGCCCCAGCGTCTGGCCGCCAGCGAGATTGCCAGCATGAGTGTGGGGGTGATGAGGAACTTGAGGTAGAAGACAGTCATCGGGCGCTATATCAAAGATAAATACAGGAAGATGCCCCTTGCGCTGTACGGTAGGCAGACGGGCAACCCATGCTAATGCAACGCTCGTGGCATTACTCAGGTTTTTACTTCCACCGTCCGGTCACGCGCTTGCGGCTCTTTCAGCCTTGGCTAAGCTCGCAGGTGTTGAATGGCCAAGGAGCCCCGCTATGCCTCTGGTACGCATCGACATCAAACGGCATACCGACCCCACCCATCTGCAGTCGATTGGCAAGGTCGTCTATGCTGCCCTGAAGCACACCATCAACGTTCCCGACCACGACAACTTCCAGATACTGACCGAGCACGACGGCGATCGTCTGGTCTATGACCCGCAGTACCTGGGCATCCAGCGCACGGATGGCCAGGTGTTCATCCAGATCACCCTCAGCGAAGGGCGCACGCTGGAACAGAAGAAAGCGCTGTACCTGGCCATCGCCGAAGGGCTCAACCGCGACGTGGGCGTGCGCATGGAAGATGTGTTCATCAACCTGGTCGAAGTGCGCAAGGAGAACTGGTCGTTCGGCAACGGCATCGCGCAATATGCCCTGTGAATTTCACGCGTTCAGCTAGCCGTGCCTTGCTCGCCAGCGGCTTCAGCTTCTGCTTCCATTTTCAACCTATCGGCCTTGCAGATGTACTTAGGTTTGCTTTTCGGTGCCAGTTTGGCCGCAGCCTTTTTCTGGTGGGCTTTCAGTAGCTGATTGATTTTCTTGCGTCGGTTCATGGTGCCACTCGGTGTGCAGGTTTGATCGGACTGCACACATCATACGCGCGCACCTGGGAAACGTAACATTGATTCACCTCGCGCTTGCCGCTAGAGTCTGCCCTGGGCGTTCGCTGCGCCTGCGGTCCGCGCAAAGGGGTTGCCCAAGCCATGCTTCATCACCTTTCATTCCAGCTCCCGGCTTGTCGGCGGACCGAGCCTCAAAGGAGTTGGCATGCCCGCCATCCACAGCTGGCCGAAGCTCAAGGCTCATGCAGATGCCGTCGCCTTTGCGGCGCGCCACCCACGTTTCAGCGCCGATGGCGAGGCCAGCGTGCAGCATTGGCGCTGCGGCAATGACATCGCCCACAGCTTGCGCATTGCGGGCTTCAGCGGTGCGTTTCAAATGTTCGTCGATCCGATGGTCATGGGACCGGTACCGGCACTGCCAGAAGACCAGTACTGGCAGGTGCGTGCCGCCTACACGCAGCAGGCATTCAACCTTGACCCCGTGCACATCGAACAGCGGCAGGCCAATCAGCGCGCGGCATTGGCACAGCTGAACGCCGACAGCGAAATGGTCCTCTGGTGCGAAGGAGACGCCTACGACCAGCTGTTTCTGGTTCGTGTTCTGGCAAGCCTGCCCTGCCTTGCGCGACGGCTCGAACTGATCGAAATCACTGAGGTACCTGGTGTCGAGCGTTTCATCGGCATTGGGCAACTGGCCCCCGACCTGCTTGCCTGGCTCTGGCCGCAACGGCGGGCCTTGGGTGAAGACGCGCTGGTGTTGGCGAAGCAGGCGTGGGCGGCCTATACCGCCCCGGACCCTCGCGCCTGGGCAAGCCTTGCGGGCCAGGACCACCCGTCTTTACCGCGCTTGAAAGCAGCATTGGCGCGACAGCTGCAGGAGCTGCCTGGGGTGAACGACGGCCTGAGTCTCACGGAGCGTTTGCTGTTGCGTATTCTCGCGCAAAAAGGCGAACTGCCCGCTGGCCGCGTCTTTGCTCAGCTGATGATGCACGATGAACCGCTGCCTTACCTGGGCGACCAGATGTTTCACGTGCTGCTGCAACCGTTGATCCATGCACCGCGCCCGTTGCTGCTGGAAGGGCCGGGTGAGGCCTGGGCGCAGCGAACCTTGCGGCTGACTGAACTTGGCCAGAGCATCCTGAACGGGCTAGCCAATTGGCTTGATCAGGCTCCCCCACCACGCTGGGTAGGCGGGGTCCTGATCAATGCGGAAAAAATGCCATGGGTAGTCAGCGAACAAGGCGACGTTTCGCAGCGAGGTTGATATCGACGCCTGATGCCACGGGTGCGGACACTGACGTGCCGTCTTGCTACTCTGCGCCAGACTTCACTCAAGGCCTCGATATGGATATTGCGCCTCGCTTCATCTTGCACGAATCTAGGCACTGGATTGTCAACCATCGTGTGGACAGTGCATTGCCTGGTTACCTGATGCTCAGCGCAAAGCAGAAGATCAATACCTTGTCAGCTCTACCCTTGGAAGCACTGGCAGAGTTGGGTGTTCTGCAGGCCAGGATCCAGGAGACGATTGAAAGCCAGCTCAAGCCCAAACGCCTTTACATCAGCCGTTTCGGGCATGAAGCCGGCTTTTCGATTCACTTCCATTTCATCCCCGTGTACCCCTGGGTTGAAACGATGTTCTGGGAGGACGAACGCTACCGGTCGCTGCAAGCTTTTGGCTCGATTGAAAGCGCACAACCCCAGACTGACGGCGCTGAATTGACACTATTCGTTTGGCGAGAGTTTTGTGAGCGCCCTGACCCGCCGCGGGTTCAGGGCCCTTCGGTCGATAAGGTGATTGCCACTCTGTGTAGTGCATTCAAAGACAGCTTTACCCGTGAAGCGCGTAAAGCGCTGTGATAACTAGCTCGTCTGCCTGCGCATGGCCAAAATCGCCGCGCCAAAACCGATGAACGTAGTCCCCACCACGCGGTTCACCCAACGCGAAGATTCAGGCCGGGTCAACACACCCTTGGCCCGCGCAGCAAGCGCGGCGTAAAGGCTGAGCGACCCCAGCGACAAGGCCACGAAGATGCCGGTCAGGGTCAGGAACTGCGGCAGCAATGCCGCGCCCTGGTCGATGAACTGCGGGAACAAGGCGGTGAAGAACATCGTCGCCTTAGGGTTGGTCACCGCAGTCAGGAACGCCGACTTGTAGAGCTTGAGCGGGGTTGGCTTGCTGGCACTGGCCTGGGTTGTGTCCACTTGTGCCGAGCTTTTCTTGAGCAGTTGCCGAGCGCCAAGGTAGAACAGGTAGCCTGCGCCGATGATCTTCACCGCGTTGAACAGCATTTCGGAGCTGGCAAGCAACGCACCCAGACCGAGCATGGCCGCCGCCGACAGGCAGAACAGACCACTGCCATTGCCCAACGACGACCATATGGCACTGCGCTGCCCATGGGCCAGGCTGTTGTTGATGGCCATCAGGGTAGCGGGGCCGGGGCTGGCAATGGCGATTGCGGCGACCAGGGTGAAGGCAAGAAGCGAGTGCGGGTCCATGTTGCAGGCTCGGTAAAATGCGGGGCGTGCAGTTTAGCAGTTAATCAGTCACTGCCCTTGCGCTTGGCGTTTTTCTTGACGATGGCCTTCATCCGCGTAGCGGCCCGCTGCACCGTGGCCATCTTTTCCGGGCGTTTCATGCCGCGCCATTTGCGGATTTCCTCGCGCGTGCGGCCGCAGCTCACGCACAGCTCGCTGTTGAGCTGGCAGAGCGAGACGCAGGGGTTGTCGATGTCCTTGGCCATGGGCGGCTCCGTTTGCGGGGCACGCATCATACGCCGACTGGCCAAGGACGGCGATCGCACATCCTCAGGCGACCGCCACTGCCTGCCTGCGACGCCACGCGAGGCGTCCAACAGTGATGGCCCAATTCGCCAGCGCAATCACCAGTAGCAGTTGCAAGGGTGTACGGGCATGCCGGCCTGAACAATGACCTTGCCAGCAGGTAGCTGCTGAAGCAGAACAGGCCGAACAGACGATTGACAGGCGCCTGGCTGGCGGGGGATTTCGAGGACATCGGGCATTCCTTGTCGGGCAAGCGGGCCTGTCGGCGCCGGCTTCCCGTTTGTTTTTATTGGCCGTTCTATCACGTGCCTTGCGCCGCTTGGATATGAAATCAGCGAAGTGAAGCGTGGCAAGCGCTCACCTATCGGCATGGTGTGTGTAAACATCACCCCCTCGCCCACCCTCGGAACTACCAGGATGCACTCAGCCTTATCTATTCGCCGAGCGGATATGGCCGACGTCGATGCCATTACCGCACTGGTTCATGAAGCCTACACGCCCTATATCGCCAGGATTGGCAAAGCGCCAGCGCCGATGCTGGATGACTACCGCCAGGTGGTTGCCGAAGCCGAGGTGTATGTGGCTCTGGATGCTGCACGGATTGTCGGAGTGCTGGTGATGAGCCGCGAAGGCAGCGAGATGCTGCTGGTGAATGTGGCGGTCCTCGCCGCGTGCAAGGGCCAGGGCATTGGCAAGCAGTTGATGCTTATTTGCGAGGCGCAGTCACGGCTGGCCGGGTGCGGTGCAATCCGCCTCTATACTCATGAGCGCATGACCGAGAATATCGAGATTTACCGCAAGTTGGGCTACGTGGAGACCCACCGGGCGCAGGAGCAGGGTTTTGCCCGGGTGTTCATGCGCAAACAACTGGCCTAGTGGGTCAGCCTGCAATCACGGTTGCTGGCGGGTAGCGCAGACCACGATCTCACGCACGCACACCGATTGCGGCTGGCCATAAGCGAAGCCGATCACCTCAGCGATGGTGTCGGCAGCCAACACCCCGCCCATTTCCTGCTTCCAGTCGTCATAACCGGCCTTGATGGCATCGTCGGTAGTGTGGCTCAGAAGCTCGGTATCGACCGCCCCTGGCTCGATGGTGATGACCCTTACGTTGCTTGGCGACAGCTCTTCACGCAGGTTTTCGGAAAGCCCGGTAACGGCGAACTTCGTGCCGACATAGGCGACATGATTCGGGAAGGCCTTGCGCCCCGCCACCGAGCTTACATTGATGATGGTGCCGTGCTCGCGCTCGACCATGCCGCTGGCCACGGCATGGATGCCATTGAGCAGGCCGCGGACGTTGACGTCGAGCATGCGGTCCCATTCGTTCGGATCCTGGCTGGTGATGCTGCCCAACAGCATCACCCCGGCGTTGTTGATGATTGCATCCACCGGGCCGAAGCGTTGCTCGGCCTGAGCTACTGCCGCCAGTAGCGCCTCGCGATCAGTGATGTCGACAGACAGCGCCAGGGTGTTGGGCAGGCCCAGTTGCGCCATCGGTTCCAGGCGACGGGACAGTAGAAGCAGTGCATGCCCACGCTGGGAAAGCAGTTTGGCCGTCGCCAGACCAATGCCCCTGCCGTCGGGCAACCTGGTGCATGAAGGGCCGGCGATCCCGCGATCGCCACAGCTGACGCGCTATTGGGCCAAAGCCGCCAGCTCCGACTCCAGCAATTCAAGAAAGACCCTGACCCGCGCAGGCACATAGCGCCGCGTCGGCATCACCGCCCATACCGACAGCTGCTCAGCCCCGGCATCCGCCAGTTCGATCTCGACCAATGAACCGTCACGCAGCTGCTGATACACATCCCAGTACGCCAGCATGGCAATCCCCAGCCCCTGCACTGCCGCAGCCCTGACCGCGTCGACACTGCTGGTGCTCACGCGCCCGTTCACTCGCCGCCGTTGCAATACGCCGTCGATGATGAAAGGCCAACGCGGCACCGCCTGCAGCTGGATGCACTGGTGCTCCTCCAACGCTGCCAGGCAGGGCGGCTGGCCATGGCGCTGCAGGTAGGCGGGCGCGGCGCACAGTACCCTGGGGTTGGGTGCCACGCGCCGCGCTACCAGTTCGGAGTCGGCCAATGGCGCAACGCGCAAGGCCAGGTCGAACCCCTGCCCGACGATATCGACCACTCGGTCGGAGACATCCAGGTCGATACGCAACTCAGGATGTTGCTCAAGCAACCGCGGCAGCATCGCCAACACGATCGACTGGCCAAATACGCTGGGCGCCGTCACGCGCAATACGCCGGACACCTTGCTCGATGCCGGGCGCAGCTCGCTCAACGCCGTGTCTTCGGTATCGGTCAGGGTCTGCGCGTAGGGCAGGAATGCTTCACCTTCGGCGGTGAGCGATACCGAGCGCGTGGTGCGGTGGAACAGCCGCGCCGCCAGTTCCTCTTCCAGTGCGGCAATACGCCTGGAAACCTGCATCGGCACCAGGCCAAGCTGACGCCCTGCTGCCGAGAGGCTGCCCGCAGCCACCACGGCAAGAAAGATACGCAGATCGGCTATCAGCATGATTACATCCTTTTCAGTTAAAGCAGCTTCACGCCCCAACGGATTGGTCTGCACCTTTTGAACCCCTAATCTTCTGGCACACACAGTACCTCAGGGGGATTCACAGTGACCCACTCAACTCGCAAGATCTTAACACCACATGCTATCAATGGCCTGCCGTTGCGCAACCGCCTGGCGGTCGCACCCATGACCCGGGTCAGCGCCAGCGAAACCGGCCATGCCAGTGCGGCAATGGCGCAGTACTACGCGCGCTTTGCCCAAGGTGGTTTTGCCCTGGTGATCAGCGAAGGGATCTACACCGACCAACGCCATGCACAGGGTTATCCGTTCCAGCCCGGCCTTACCGACACCGAACAGGCCACAGCTTGGCAGGCGGTTACCGACCGGGTACACGCTCATCAGGGCGCCATGTTCGCCCAACTGATGCACGCCGGGGCCCTGAGCCAGGGCAACCGCTTCTGCGAGCAATCGGCCGCACCTTCGGCCATCCGCCCCAAAGGTGAGCAGATGCGCTTCTACTACGGTGAAGGCCATTACCACGTGCCCAAAACGATGAACGATGAAGAAATCGCAGACGCGATCGAAGGCTTTGCCCAGGCAGCCAAGCGCGCGATCGGCCAGGCCGGTTTCGATGGCCTCGAGATCCATGCCGCCAATGGCTACCTGCTCGACCAGTTTCTGACGGACTACGCCAACCAACGGACCGACCGCTGGGGCGGCACTACGCAGAACCGAATTGCGCTCACTCTTGAAGTGATCAAGGCGGTCAGGGCCGCAGTTGGCAGCGCAGTGCCGGTCGGCGTGCGCATTTCGCAGGGCAAGGTCAATGACTTCGGGCACAAATGGGCCAACGGTGAAGCCGATGCCGAACTGATTTTCGGCGCGCTGGGCGAGGCGGCCGTGGACTTTATCCATACCACCGAATTCGAGGCCTGGCAGCCAGCGTTCGATCACGGCCAGGCAAGCCTGGTGGCTCTGGCACGTCGCTTTGCGCCGCAGGTGTCGATGATTGCCAATGGCGGCCTCCATTGCATTGAGCGTGCCGATACCGCGTTTAGTGATGGGGCGGATATGATCGCCCTGGGCAAGGCGGCCCTGGCCAACCCGGACTACCCGCAGCGGCTGGCCGGCGGGCAGGCGATCGCCGAATTCGATGGGTCAGTACTTGGACCGATTGCCGATATCAAGGCAAGTGAACTGGCGCTGTAGTCTGTACCGGCCTCTTCGCGGGCGGTCCGACGTCTCGGCAAGCCCGCTCCCACAAGATCACCACAAAACTCAAGAACTGTGGCGATCCTGTGGGAGCGAGGCCCGCCAAAGCAATACATCATTCAAATTCCAGGCTGTAGCCAACCCCGTACACGGACCGCAGCGGGTCAAGCCCCGGCGTGATCGCCGTCAGCTTGCGCCGCAGGTTCTTCACATGGCTGTCGACCGTGCGGTCGGCTACCACCCGGTGGTCCTGATAGATATGGTTCATCAGCTGGTCACGCGACAGCACCTGCCCGGGGCGCGCGGCCAGGGCGGCGAGCATGCGGAACTCCACCGGGGTCAGTTCCAGCGCCACGCCCTTGTAGCGTGCCTGGAACGCCCGGGCATCCAGCTCCAGCCCGAGGCTCGGCGCCTGGCCCCCATTGCGACGCAGCACGGCCTTGACCCGAGCGACCAGCTCGCGCGGCGAAAACGGCTTGCAGATGTAATCGTCGGCCCCCAGCTCCAGGCCAAGCAGGCGGTCGATCTCATCGACCCGGGCGGTCATCATGATCAGCGGCAGATGGCTGAAACTGCGCAGCTCGCGGCAGATGTCCAGGCCGTCACGGCCCGGCAGCATCAGGTCGAGCAGGATCAGCTGGTACTGGCCCTGGCGGATGGCCGGGATCACCGCCAAGCCGTCGGCCAGGTGGTCGACCGTATAACCGCCCGCCCGCAGGTAGTCCGCCACCAATGCCGCGAGCTTGGGCTCATCTTCCACCAGCAGAATCTGACTCATGCATGTTCTCCTGCAACTGGCAACGCCAAAGACAGCAGCAGCCCGCCCATGGCCGACGGCTTGGCCGTGAGTTTGCCGCCGTGTACGTCGGCGATCCCCCGACAAATCGCCAGGCCCAGGCCGGTACCGCCACTGGCGCGGTTGCGCGAACGCTCGGCGCGGTAGAAGCGCTCGAACAGCCGCGCCAGTGAGGCGCTGTCGACACCGGGGGCGGTGTCTTCGCACTGCACCAGTATCTGGTCACCCGCCTGGAAAGCACGCAACACGGTGTGGCCGCCAGCATCGGTGTAGCGCCGGCTGTTTTCCAGCAGGTTGTGCAACAATTGACCCAGGCGCGACTCGTCGCCCAGCACCCATAACGGCTGCGCCGGCAGCTCCAGCCGCAGGGCCAGGCCACGTTCGCCGAAGCTTGCGGCAAACGCCTCGGCGACCACCGACAACAGCACACACAGGTCGATGCGTTCGCGCCGATAGGTAGGGCCACCGACCTCGGCCAATGACAACTCGAACAGGTCGTCGACCAGCTTGCTCAGCGCTCCGACCTCGCCCTGCAACGAACGCAGGGCATTGCCATCGAGCGGGCGGATGCCGTCTTCCATAGCCTCTAGTTCGGCGCGCATCACCGCCAGCGGCGTGCGCAGCTCATGGGAGATATCGGCCATGAAGTCACGGCGCAGGCGCTCGTTGCTGGCCAGGGTGGCGGCCATGCGGTTGAAGTCACCGGCCAGCTGCCCCGCCTCGTCTGCCGAGCGTACCGGCAACTGGATCGCATAGTCGCCAGCGGCCAGGCGGTGAGTCGCGCTGGCCACTTCGCGGATCGGGCGAAGCAGCGCGCGGCTCAACCACCAGGCGATCACCGCGGTGGCCAACAGGCAGGCCAGGCCGATCACCAGGCTGGAGCGCAACTGGTTGAACTGGAAGCGCTGGTCGCCAACGCTGGTGACCGACTGCAACGGTGCCAGCGCCATCCAGCCGACCACCTGGCCCTGGTGATGGATGGGCCGCAGCAGCATGTCACTGCTGGCGGGTTGGTAGCCGATGATCGGCTGGCGCTGCGCATCCAGCAGAGCAAAACGCACGAAAGCGCCGGTGAGGTCGGAAACGGTCAGCAGCCTGGAATCGAAGGTCTTGTCCGGCTGTGCGTCATCCGGGCGCAATAGCTCGAACCATTGGTCCTTGTCGCGACGGATGAAGTCCCAGCTGCCATGCCGGGCGTACGCCAGCTCGACGCGCGGCACGATGCGCTCCATACGCTCCTCGGCCTGCTGGTTGAGGTAACCCAGAAAGCCGTACTTCAAGCTCACGTAGGCGGCGAACACCATGCCCAGCACGGCGAACGCGCACACCGCGAGCATGGCGCAGAAGAACTTGCTGGACAGGCTGACTTTCATGTAACCGCCGACACACTGGAATTGCCGACATTGAAGCGCGCCACCAACAGCCCCGCAAGGCGCACCGGGCAATCTCCCAGATTTCTGCACAATGGCTGCACATTTTCCGAACACGCTGGCGCCATCGAAATCACTTGGCTCGGAGCCCGCGATGCCTACTTTGTTGCAATCCCTGATGCTGCTTCGCTCGCCCCTGGGGCGCGCGCTGTTGCTGAGTACCGGCCTGATCGCCATCGGCGGCTGCCGCGAGGGCGAGATCACCACCGCGCCCGCCCCACTGCAGGAAGTCGCGGTGTACCACGTGGCCAGCGCGCCCCAGGCCCTGAGCACCACCCTGCCTGGCCGCGCCACTGCGCACCTGATCGCCGACATTCGCCCGCAGGTGGGCGGCATCATCCAGAAGCGCTTGTTCAACGAAGGCGATACGGTCAAGGCCGGCCAGGCGCTGTACCAGATCGACCCGCAGCCGTACCAGGCCACGTTGGCACAGGCCGACGCCACGGTCAGCTCCGCGCGCGCCACGCTCAAGGCCGCCGAACTGAAAGCCAAGCGTGATGCCCAGCTGGTGAAGATCGACGCCATCAGCGCCGAGGACAACGAAAGCGCCCAGGCCGCCCTGCTCCAGGCCCGCGCCAGCCTGCAGTCGGCCCAGGCCGCGCAACACAGTGCGCGCATCAACCTCGACTACACCCGCATCAACGCCCCCATCGATGGCCGTACCGCCACTTCATCGGTTACCCCCGGCGCGCTGGTCACCGCCGAGCAGACCACCGCCCTGACCACAGTGCAGCAACTGGACCCGATCTACGTCGACTTCACCCAGCCCAGCAGCACCCTGCTGCGCCTAAAGCGCGAACTGGCCGAAGGCAAGCTGGCGCCCAGCGAGCAGCAGGACGCCACGCGCATCAGCCTGCAGTTGGAGGACGGCAGCACCTATGCCCACGAAGGCACGCTCACTTTCAATGGCGTGAGCGTCGATGAAAGCACCGGCAGCGTGACCCTACGCGCCCTGGTGCCCAACCCCGAAGGCCTGTTGCTGCCGGGCATGTACCTCAAGGCCACCCTGCAGGAGGGCGTGCAGACCGACGCCATCCTGGTGCCGCAACAGGCCGTGAGCCGCGACGAGCGCGGTGGCGCCACCGCCCTGGTGGTGGTGGACGGCAAGGTGCAGCAGCGCGAGCTGACCCTGGCCCGGGCAGTGGGCAACCGCTGGTGGGTCAGCGAGGGCCTGGCCGACGGCGACCAGGTGATCGTGCAGGGCTTGCAGAAGGTCCGCGTCGGCCAACAGGTCCAGGTGCAGGACAACGCCCTGACCGCCCACAACGACAGCCAGTGAGGCGTATTACATGGCACGTTTCTTTATCGACCGGCCCATCTTCGCCTGGGTCATCGCCATTCTGGTGATGCTCGGTGGCGGCCTGGCCATCTTCCAGTTGCCGCTGGCGCAGTACCCCAACATCGCGCCGCCGCAGATCACCCTCAGCGCCACCTACACCGGCGCCTCGGCCAAGACCATGGAAGACTCGGTGACCCAGGTCATCGAGCAGCAGATGACTGGCCTTGATGGCCTCACCTACATGTCTTCGAGCAGCAGCTCGGCCGGCAGCGCCAACATCACCCTGACCTTCGAGGCCGGCACCGACATCAACACCGCGCGGGTGCTGGTGCAGACCAAACTGGAACAGGCCAAGGCGCGCCTGCCGGACACGGTGCAGCAGCAGGGCATCAAGATTCGCAACTCGGCCAGCGACTTCCTGATCATCCTCTCGCTGGTGTCGGACAACCCCGAGGTCAACGCCACCGATATCAGCGACTTCATCTCCAGCACGCTGTACGACCAGATCAGCCGGGTCACCGGCGTTGGCCAGGTGACCACCCTCGGCTCAAGCTACGCCATGCGCATCTGGCTCGACCCGGACAAGCTCAAGCAGTACGCGCTGATGCCATCGGACGTGAGCAGCGCGCTGCAGGCGCAAAACGTCGACACCTCGGCCGGCCAGCTCGGCGCCCTGCCCGCCCGCGCCGGCCAGCAGCTCAACGCCACCATCAGCGCCCGCAGCAAGCTGCAGACGGCTGCGCAGTTCCGCGAGCTGGTGCTCAAGTACGCCAGCTCCGGCGCCGTGGTGACCCTGGCCGACGTGGGGCGGGTGGAGCTAGGCAGCGAAAGCTACGACGTGGTCGCCGAGCACAATGGCCGGCCTTCCGGCGGCCTGGCCGTGAGCCTGGCCACCGGCGCCAATGCCCTGGACGTGGCCGACGCGGTGCAGGCCAAGCTCGGCGAGCTGGAACAGTTCTTCCCCAGCAACCTGCAGCTGCACAGCGAAGTGGCCTACAACACCGCGCCGTTCGTGAAGATCTCCATCGAGGAAGTGGTCAAGACCCTGTTCGAGGCCATCGCCCTGGTGGTGCTGATCATGTACCTGTTCATGCAGAACCTGCGCGCCACGCTGATCCCGGCGATTGCCGTACCGGTCGTACTGCTGGGTACGTTTGGTGTGCTGGCCTTGCTGGGATATTCGATCAATACCCTGACGATGTTCGGCATGGTGCTGGCCATCGGCTTGCTGGTGGACGACGCCATCGTCGTAGTGGAAAACGTCGAACGCATCATGGCCGAACAGGGCTTGTCACCGCGTGAGGCGACACGCCAGTCAATGGGCGAAATCAGCGGTGCACTGATCGGTATCGCCGTGGTGCTGTCGGCGGTGTTCGTGCCCATGGCGTTTTTCGGCGGCTCCACCGGGGTGATCTACCGGCAGTTCTCGGTGACCATGGTCGCGGCCATGGCGCTTTCGGTGCTGGTGGCGATGACCTTGACCCCGGCGCTGTGCGCTACCCTGCTCAAGCCGGTGACGGCCCACGGCAAACCTGCAGGTGGGTTCTTCGGCGGGTTCAACCGGACCTTCGAGCGCACCTCGCTGGCTTACCAGCAGGCCGTCGGCACGGTGCTGATGCGGCCGTTGCGTGGCCTGCTGGTGTACGCGCTGGTGCTCGGCGGCGTCGCGTTGATGTTCCAGAAACTGCCCAGCGCATTCCTGCCCGAAGAAGACCAGGGCATGCTGATGATGCAGATGACCCTGCCCGTGGGCGGTACCGACGAGCGCCTGCAGGCGGTCAGCCGCCAGGTGCAGGACTACATGCTGCAGCAGCCGGAAGTGGCTTCGCTGCTGACCGTGCGCGGCCTCGGCAATGGCGGCAACGCCCAGAACGCCGGCCGCGGCTTCGTCAAACTGAAGGATTGGAGCGAACGCCAGGGTGACGAACACAGCGCCGCCGCCGTGGCACGGCGGGCTAATATGGCGTTGTCGAAAATCCTCGATGCCAATGTCTTCGTCATCGCCCCGCCAGCCATTCAGGGGCTAGGCCAAAGTTCCGGATTCGACGTGCAACTGCAAGACCTTGCCGGCCTCGGCCATGCCGAGCTGCTCAAGGCACGCGACCAGTTCATCGCCCTCGCCAGCCAAGACCCGCGCCTGGCCAACGTACGCGCCCAGGGTCTGGAAGACACCCCGCAACTGAACGTCGCCATCGACGACCGCAAGGCCGGCGCCATGGGCGTGTCGGCCAGCGACATCAACGACACCCTGAGCACGGTGATGGGCGGCAGCTACGTCAATGACTTCCTCGATGCCGGGCGGGTCAAGAAGGTCTACCTGCAAGGCGAGGCCGATCAGCGCATGCAGGCCGAAGATATCGGTGCCTGGTACGTGCGTAACGACAGCGAGGCGATGGTGCCGCTGTCGGCCTTCACCAGCACCTACTGGAGCACTGCTTCGCCACTGCTGGAGCGCTTCAATGGTTTCGGTTCGTACGAACTGGTCGGCGAACCGGCAAGCGGGGTCAGCTCCGGTGACGCCATGGCCGCGGTCGAGCAGATCATGGCACAACTGCCCGAGGGCATCGGCTATGGCTGGGCCGGGCAGTCGTACCAGGAACGCCTGGCCGGCAACCAGGCGCCACTGCTGTACGCCATCTCGATCCTGTTCGTGTTCCTGTGCCTGGCCGCCTTGTACGAGAGCTGGTCGGTGCCGTTCGCGGTGATGCTAGTGGTGCCGGTGGGCATTCTAGGTGCACTGCTGCTGACCGGCCTGCGTGGGCTATCCAACGACGTGTACTTCCAGGTCGGCTTGCTGACCACCGTGGGCCTCTCGGCAAAAAACGCGATCCTCATCGTCGAGTTCGCCAAGGAAGGCTACGAGCGCGGCCAGGACTTGCTGAGCGCCACCCTGGAAGCGGTGCGCATCCGCCTGCGCCCGGTGCTGATGACCTCGCTGGCGTTCATCCTCGGCGTACTGCCGTTGGCCCTGAGCAGCGGCGCCGGTGCCGGCGGGCGCCAGGCGATCGGCACCGGTGTGCTCGGCGGCATGCTCGCTGCGACCGTGCTCGGCCTGTTCTTCATCCCGTTGTTCTTTGTCCTGGTGCAACGCCTGGCAGGCCGCCGCGCGGCTGCCGTCGATACCGTTGCAGGAGAAGCCTGATGCGTCTGTCCCCTGTTCTACTGGCGCTGGCCCTGACCGGCTGCGTCAACCTGGCCCCCGACTACCAGCGTCCCACGGCGCCGGTCGCCGAGCAGTGGCCGAACATTACCAGCGCCAGCAAGACTGGCGCGGATATCAGCTGGCAAAGGCTGTTCGTCGACAACCGCCTGCGCGACACCGTGGCACTGGCCCTGGCCAATAATCGCGACCTGCGGGTAGCGGCCTTGAACGTCGAATACCAGCGCGCTCAGTACCGCATACAACGCGCCGCGTTGTTCCCGGCGCTTTCGACCAGCGCCGACGGCACCCGCCAGCGTGCGCTGTCCAATGACAGCACGGCGGTCAGCAGCCAATACAGCGTGGGCCTGGGTATCAGCAGCTACGAGCTGGACCTGTTCGGGCGGCTGGGCAACCTGAAGGACGCCGCACTGGAGGACTACCTGGCACTGGAGCAGACCCGCCGCAGCACACAGATCAGCCTGGTGGCCGAGGTGGCCAGCGCCTGGATGACCCTGGCCGCCGATCAGCAACTGCTCAAGCTGGCCAACGACACCTACGCCAGCCAGCAGAAGACCTACGCGCTGGTAAAGCAGAGCCACGGCCTGGGCGGCGAGTCCGGGGTGAGCCTGGCCCAGGCGCGCAGCACCGTGGAGTCGGCCCGCGCCGATACGGCGAACTATGCCAGCCAGGTCGAGCAGGACCGCAACGCCCTGGAACTGCTGGTCGGCCAGCGCCTGAGTGAAACCCAGCTGCCAGGCGCTGGCCAACTGGATGCAGCGCTGCTGGTCAGCGTACCGGCGGGCCTGCCCTCGACTTTGCTGCAGCGCCGACCGGACGTGCTCGCCGCCGAACACTCACTCAAAGCGGCCAACGCCGATATCGGCGCTGCGCGGGCGGCGTTCTTCCCAAGCGTCACCCTGACCGCCACGGGCGGCAGCGCCAGCAGCGAGCTGTCCGGATTGTTCAAGTCAGGCAGCGCGGCCTGGAGCTTCGCACCGTCGATCAACCTGCCGATTTTCAACGCCGGCAGCAACCGCGCCAGCCTCGATGCGGCCAAGGTCAGTCGCGAGATCGAAGTGGCCACTTACGAAAAAACCCTGCAGACCGCCTTCAGCGAAGTGGCCGATGCCCTCGCCGTGCGTGCCCACGTCAACGAACGGCTGGATGCCCAACGCAACCTGAGCGACGCCACCCGCACCCGCTATGACCTGTCGTTGGCCCTGTACAAGCAGGGCTCGAACAGCTTCCTCGACGTACTGGACGCGCAGCGCTCGCTGTATTCGGCGCAACAGGGGCTGATCAGCCTGGAGCTGGCGGAACAGGTGAACCGGGTGACGCTGTACAAGACGCTTGGAGGTGGCTGGCAGGGCTAGCGGGCGCTGGTCGGGGCCATCTATGCTTGGGTCAACGCTCTGGCCGGAGACCGTCATGCCCTCACCCGAAGCCGACTTGCTGCATAGCTGGCAGCTCAATGCCAATGCCTGGATCGAAGCCATTCGCGGCGGCGCCATCGAGAGTCGCCAGCAGGTTACCGATCAGGCCATCGTACTGGCTGTCATGTGTCGCCAGCCCGAACGCATACTCGACCTAGGCTGCGGTGAGGGGTGGCTACTGCGTGCCCTGGCAGATCGTGGCATCGACGTGACCGGAGTGGATGGCGATGCAGCGCTGGTTGAAGCCGCGAGGGCAGCCGGTTCATCAAAGGTATATCACGCCAATTACGAGCAACTGGTCAACGGCGATGTAAACATCGGCACGGGCTACGACCTGATTTGCGCTAACTTCGCCTTGCTGCAGCAGGACATCATCCCGCTGCTGGCTGCAATGAAAGCGCTTTTGCGGCCAGGCGGCGCCTTGCTGATCCAGACCGTGCATCCCTGGAGCGTGGCGAACGGGGATTACCAGGATGGCTGGCGCGAAGAAGCATTCACCGGGTTTGCCGGCGAGTGGCGACCGATGCCGTGGTATTTCCGCACATTGGCCAGCTGGTTGAATGCGCTGGATATGGCGGGGTTCAGGTTGGTGAGTTTGCAGGAGCCGCAGCATCCACAAAGTGCGGTGCCGCAGTCATTGCTGTTGGTGGCAGACTAGATTTCAGGGCGAAGTTACCGCTGCGCGGTGCTTTGCTCGGCCGGTGGGGTCAGTTGCAGCACGCGGTTGCGCCCGCCTTCGGCCAGCAGGTAACCGCCCTTGCCGTCCGGAACGATTGACTGGGGTGCCTTGAGGAAGGTCAGCACGGTGTGCTGGGTGCCATCGGCATCGATACGCAGCAGGCGGGCACGATGGGTATTGTCTTCGCTGATCCACAGGCCACGCTGGTCGCACATCAGGAAGGTGGGATGGCGCAAGCCCTCGACCACCACCGGGTCCTGGCCATCGTCAGATAACGCGCGTACCTTGCCAGTGCCTTTTTCGGTGTACAGCAGGCGGCCATCGACGCAACGGGTCAACCCCTCGGTTTCGGTCAAGCCCGAGCGCAACACCTCCAGCTGGCCGCTGGCCCACTGGTAACGCATCAGGCGGCCATTGCCCTTACGGTCCTCGATGGCGTACAGGTAGTCGCCGTCGTTCCACAGCCCCTGCACACTCTCGCCGTCGAACAGGTGGGTCACCTGGCCATCGCGCGATAGGCTGACCGGTGCGTGGCCGCCTTCCTGGCTGAATACCCAACCAGCTTGGGCCGCGACCATGCCGTCGGGCTTGGACAGGTTGTCGATCAGCACCACACGCTCGCCTTGGGCGGTGATCTTGAGGATGCTGCCGTGGCCGTCGTCCAGCTCGCGGCTGACCAGCAGGCTGCCATCGGCCTGGGGCAGCAGCGAGGCGGCCTTGGCGACGTCACGGTGCAACACCTCGACATCCCAGCCCTTGCTGGCCTGGACCGGGTAGAAGCTTTGCCAGGCGAAAAAGCCCAGGGTGGCGGTGAGCAGTGCGGCGGTTGAGGCTAGAGCAATGCGCGGGCCGCGCTGGCGCAGGATGGGCATGAAAGGGAAGCTCCTGGGAAGTGCGCAGGATCCTAGCAAGGGGATGTGAAAAAATTGTCAACCACGAAACGCCGTTACAAACCTGACAAATAAAAAATGCAAAATGGATATAAAAAGAACAAAACATTCTAACCAAATGGAATTAAAAAATTGAAAGGCAACTGTCGCCTCCTTACGCTGGATACATCGCTTCCCACCCAGCTCAAGGATCAAGCCCATGCCCGCCCGTGCCTTTTCCCCCCTGCGCCGCCTACTCATCGGCGGCTTGCTGGCGACCGCTGCCAGCGCCCTGCTGCCCTGGTCCAATGCCTTCGCCGATGACGCCAAGACCCTGCGCATCGGCTACCAGAAATTCAACAGCATCAACATCCTCAAAGGCAGCGGCGCGCTGGAAAAGGCCTTGGCCCCACAGGGCGTGAAGGTCAGCTGGCACGAGTTCGCCGCCGGCCCGCAACTACTCGAAGCCCTGAGCACGGGTGCCATCGACCTCGGCCATGCCGCCGATGCGCCTTCGGTATTCGCCCAGGCCGCCGGCAAGCCGGTGGTCTACCTCGCCGCCGAACAACCTTATCCGCGCGGTATCGGCCTGGTGGTCCGCGAGCAGGATCACCTCAGCGGCGTGCAGGACCTCAAAGGCAAGCGTGTGGCCACTGGCCGCGGCTGGAACGCCCAGTATCTGCTGGCAGTTGCCCTGGAGCAGGCTGGCCTGAGCTACAAGGACATCACCCCGGCCTACGTCAACAACGCCGCCGATGCGGTCGCCGCGCTGCAGTCGGGCAGCGTCCAGGCCGCCACCCTGTGGGACCCGTTCCTCGCCGCCGCGCAAAGCCAGCCGGGCCTGAAGAGCCTGCGCGATGGCAGCGGGCTGTCCAACAACCGCACGTTCTACCTGTCCACCGCCGCCTTCGCCGACCAGCACCGCGACCTGCTCAAGACCTTCTTCGCCGAACTGGGCAAGGTCAGCCAGTGGGCCAACGCCAAGCCTGCCGAGGTCGCTACCTTGCTGGCGCCGCAACTGGGCATCAACGCCAGCGTGCTGGAAGTGGCCAGCCAGCGGCGCAACTACAACGCCGTGGCCATCACCCCGCAGATCGTCGCCGAACAGCAGAAGCTGGCCGACACCTTCCAGGGCCTGGGCCTGATCCCGCATAAGCTGCAGGTGGCCGATGCTGTCTACCCGGCTTCCGTGCTGCCTTGAGCGGAGAACCCTCGCGATGCCCCGCCACATCCGTTTCAACGCCTTCAGCATGAACGCCGCCAGCCACCAGTCGCCTGGCCTGTGGCGCCATCCGCGCAATACCAGCGTGGCCTTCAACCGCCTGGATTATTGGACCGACCTGGCGCGCCTGCTGGAACGCGGGCTGTTCGACGCGGTGTTCATCGCCGATGTGCTGGGCATCTACGACGTTTACCAGGGCGGCCCCGAGGCGGCCCTGCGTGGTGGCGTGCAGGTGCCGGTCAACGACCCGCTGCTGCTGGTGCCGGCCATGGCCGGGGTCACCGAGCACCTGGGTTTTGGCGTGACCTTCTCGCTCACCTACGAACACCCCTACCCCTTCGCCCGGCGCATGTCCACCCTCGACCACCTGAGCAATGGCCGGGTCGGCTGGAACATCGTCACCGGCTACCTGGACAGTGCCGCGCGCAACCTGGGCCTGGCCCGCCAGCTCGGCCACGACCAGCGCTACGACCTGGCCGGGGAATACCTGGAGGTGCTGTACAAGCTCTGGGAAAAAAGCTGGGATGACGACGCCGTGGTGCTGGAACGGGACACCGGCCGCTACATCGAGCCATCGAAAGTGCACGCCATCGGCCATGCCGGAGAGTACTTCCAGGTGCCCGGCATGCACCTGTGCCAGCCCTCACCACAACGCACGCCGGTGCTGTTCCAGGCCGGCGCCTCGGCGCGCGGCCAGCAGTTCGCCGCCAAACATGCCGAATGCGTGTTCATCAGCGGGCCGACGCCCACCGTGCTGCGCCGCTATGCCGACGGCATTCGCCAGGCCAGTGAAGGGGCCGGGCGTAGCCGCAGTGAAGTGCTTATCTATGCGCAGGCGCTGTTGATCGTCGCTCCGACCACCGAGCAAGCTCAGCAGCGCTTTGCCGAATACCGCCGCTATGTCGACTTGGACGCCGCCCTCGCCCTGCTGTCGGGCTGGACCGGCATCGACTTCGCCGGCCTAGACCCCGACACCTATATCGAATACGTCGAGAACGACGCCGGCCGTGCTGCCCTGGCTGCCTTTACCGCCGCCGACCCGAACCGCCGCTGGAGCGTGCGTGAAGCGGCCGAGTTCGTCGGCCTCGGTGGCCGTGGCCCGGTGCTGGTGGGCAGCGCCAGCGAGATCGCCGACCAGCTGGAAAGCTGGCTGGACCAGACTGGCATCGACGGTTTCAACCTGACCTATGCCGTTCAACCGGACGACCTGGCCAATGTCGTCGAGCTGCTGGTACCCGAGTTGCAGCGCCGCGGCCGCTACCCGCTGAGCTACAGCGACGGCACCCTGCGCCACAAGTTGTTCGGCCAAGGCAACCGGTTGCCCGAAGCCCATGTCGGGCGGCACGTTCGCATTCAGTAAGTAAATACCGGGTATTTCAACATTTAATTTGTGGATGCCACGGGCTGGCCCCTATGCTGTCCGTGCATCCCCTGCACGCACCGGCCGGTGTGGTCCAAGGCACGGGGAGAGAACAACAAGTCGAGACCGTTCATGTCGAATCACTCCTACTTCGCCCCCCACGGTGGGCATCCGGCTCAAACCGAGCTGCTGACTGACCGTGCCATGTTCACCGAAGCCTATGCCGTCATCCCCAAAGGCGTGATGCGTGACATCGTCACCAGCCACCTGCCGTTCTGGGACAAGATGCGCATGTGGGTCATTGCCCGCCCGCTGACCGGCTTTGCCGAAACCTTCTCCCAGTACATCGTCGAAGTGGCCCCGGAAGGCGGCAGCGAGCGCCCTGAGCTGGACCCCAACGCCGAAGCGGTGGTGTTCGTCGTCGAAGGCGAAATCGACATCACCGTCGAAGGCAAGCACCACACCCTGGGCCAGGGCGGCTATGCCTTCCTCGCCCCAGGCGCCGAGTGGAGCCTGCGCAACAACAGCAAGTCCAACGTCACCTTCCACTGGCTGCGCAAGCACTACCAGAAGGTCGAAGGCCTGGACATCCCTGAATCGTTCGTTACCCACCGCGACAACGCCACCGTCATCGAAATGCCGGGCACCGAAGGTGCGTGGAAGACCACCCGCTTCGTCGACATGGCCGACATGCGCCACGACATGCACGTCAACATTGTCACCTTCGCCCCGGGTGGCGTGATTCCGTTCGCCGAAACCCACGTCATGGAGCACGGCCTGTACGTGCTGGAAGGCAAGGCGGTGTACCGCCTGAACCAGGACTGGGTCGAAGTGGAAGCCGGCGACTTCATGTGGCTGCGCGCCTTCTGCCCGCAAGCCTGCTACGCCGGCGGCCCAGGCAAGTTCAGCTACCTGCTGTACAAGGACGTGAACCGTCACGTGCACCTGACGCTGAACCCACAGCGTTAAGCCCTGACTGCTTTAGCGAAGCCCGCCCTCTGGCGGGCTTTGTGTTTGCCGCGCATACTCAAAAACTTACCCGCCGCGCGGTGCTCGCCATGAGCCGCAGCCTGCTGATTGCCGCCGTACTGTGTTGTACCTGCGCCCAGGCCGCCGACGACTGGAACCTGGCCTACGACCGTGAAGGCATTCGCGTCTACCTGCGCGCTGCCGGCGACTCGCCCTACCAGCAGTTCCGTGGTGTCAGCACCATGAAAGCCAGCGTACGCACACTCACCGACCTGCAGGAAAACCTACGCGTGGCCTGCAAGTGGCTGTATGCCTGCGAACAGATGCGCTTGCTGGAAGTCGACGGCGACAGCACCTGGGTCTACCTGACCACCAACCTGCCCTGGCCCACCCTGCCACGGGACATGATCCTCAAAGTCACCAGCGAACGCCTGGACGACGGTACGCTGGTGCGGCACCTGAGTGCCGATCCTGGAAAGCTGCCGGAGCAGGCTGGATTAATCCGTGTGCAGCGCCTGAGCGGCGAGTGGATCATGAAACCTTTGGGCGAGCGTGAGACCGAAGTGACCTATCAGCTGCAGGCCGACCCGGCTGGCGATGTGCCGGGCTGGCTGGCCAACCGCTTCGTGGTGGATGCGCCGGTGGTCACGCTGAGAACATTACGCGCCGTTGCCGAGCGGCAACCTACTGGCCACGCACCCGCCGCATCACCACGCCCACCAGCACCACGTTGACCAACGCCAGCAGGCACAGGGTGAGCAGCACCCCCATCGAACCAAAATGCTCGAACAGGTAGCCTCCAACCAGCGGGGTCAATGCCTGCCCGATCAGTGATGGCCGCGACATGCGCCCCATCAGCAGTACATATTGCGCCGGCGGCATCATCGCCAGCGGCAGCAGCCCGCGCACAATCGCGCGCAAACCATTACCGCAACCGAACACCAGCAGCCCGACCGCCGTGGCCGCAGGCACCAGCGTCACCAGCAGCAAGCCGACCAGCACCAGGCTGACCCAGGCCAGCGCCGTCCAGATCGGGTGACGCTTGCCCGCCAGAATCTGCAACACCCGCGATGCAACCTGGCTGGGGCCGAGCATTGCCGCCAGGCCGATCGCCACCGGCAGCGAGTGGCCAAGGCCCTGGAGCACGGCGACCAGGTGCACGGCAATCGCCGTCATGATGATCGCACCGATGGCGAACATGCTGGTCAGCAGCAGGTAGAGCTGGCGATCCACCCCAAGTGCAGCACCGTTTTCCTGCGCCTTGCGCACCTCGACCCGCCCGCCCGGCGGTAACACCCGCCAATACAAGGGCGCCACCACCAACAGCAGGACGATTGCGTAACACACACAGGTCATGCGCCAGCCAAGGTGCTCGATGGCCATTGCCACGGTCGGCCAGGACAGGGTCGAGGCAAAGCCAGCGATCAGGGTGATGCCGGTAATGGCTTTGCCTGCACCTTCCCCGTAGAGCCCGCCGAGGGTGGCGAACAGGGTTTCGTACAGCCCCATGGCCATGCCTATGCCGATCACCGCCCAGGCCAGCAGGAACAACGCCAGGCTGTGACTGGCGGCCATGATCAACAAACCAACCGCTACCACTGCGCCGCTGGCCGCCATTTGCGGACGGCCGCCGTAACGGGCGACGAGGCGGCTGGACAGCGGGGCGAACAGCGCGGAAACCATCAGGCTCAGCGACAGCGCGCCGTACACCCATTGGCTGGGCCAGCCAGTGTCACGGCTGATCGGGTCGGCCATCACGGCCATGAGGAAGAACGAACCACCCCAGACCAGGATTTGCAGGATGCCCAGGCAGACGATGCCGAAGGGCCTGGGGAATTGCGCGGGGTTTATCACTATCGAGCCTTGAGTTACATACGAGGGTGTCTGCATCGGCCGCTTCGCGGGCCAGCGCAGGCACCCTAGCATGCCCATCATCGATGAAATATCCAGAGATATCATTGCCCGTGATAATAACCTTCGCTGCGTTCGATTCGTGCGTCACGCGCAAGGCACTCACACTCCGCCCACTACTAATATCTTGGCGGAGTTCTCCATGGACCACTCACTCAAACCCTTGCGCTTTCCCCTCGCTGCCCTGGCAGTGGTGGTGCTCAGCGCTTGCGGTCGAACCCCAGACGCCGTGCAGGCTCCCGCCGCGCCCAAAGTCACCGTGGCCAAGGTGATCGAACAACCGATCAACGAATGGGACGAGTTTACCGGCCGCCTGGAAGCGCCGGAAACCGTGGAAGTTCGCCCACGGGTCTCCGGCCAGATCGATCAGGTCGGCTTCACCGAAGGTGCCCAGGTCAAGAAAGGCGATCTCTTGTTCCAGATCGACCCACGCCCGTTCCAGGCCGAAGTGCGCCGCCTTGAAGCACAACTGCAACAAGCCAAGGCCACCGCCATCCGCAGCGCCAACGAAGCCCGTCGTGGCGAGCGCCTGCGTGACAGCAATGCCATCTCCGCCGAGCTGGCCGAGTCGCGCAGCAGCGCCGCCGCCGAAGCCCGCGCTGGTGTCGATGCGATCCAGGCCCAACTCGACCTGGCCCGCCTGAACCTCAGCTTCACCCGCGTCACCGCGCCGATCAGTGGCCGCGTCAGCCGCGCCCAGTACACCGCTGGCAACATCGTCAGCGCCGATGTCACGCCGCTGACCAGTGTGGTTTCCACCGACAAGGTCTATGCCTATTTCGACGCCGACGAGCGCGTGTACCTCAAGTACACCCAGCTGGCGCGTGAAGGCCAGCGCGGCCAAGCCACCCCGGTGTACCTGGGCCTGACCAACGAAACCGGCAACCCGCACCTGGGCCAGATGAACTTTGTCGACAACCAGGTCAACCCGCGCACCGGCACCATCCGTGGCCGCGCCGTGTTCGACAACCGTGACGGCCAGTTCACCCCCGGCCTGTATGCGCGCCTGAAGCTGGTGGGTAGCGCCCAGTACGACGCCATGCTGATCAACGATGAAGCCGTGGGCACGGACCTTGGCAAGAAGTTCGTGCTGGTCATGGACAAGGACAACAAGGCCGCTTACCGCGCCGTGGAGCTGGGGCCAAAGCTTGAGGGCCTGCGCATCGTACGCAGTGGCCTGGCCAAGGACGACCGCATCGTGGTCAAGGGCCTGCAACGCGTGCGCCCAGGTTCACAGGTCACCCCAGAAGAAACAGCAATGGCCAGCGAACAGACCCTCGCCGCCCTCGCCCAGCAGCGCCAGGCCCTCGAAGCCAGCAACCCGGCGCAGAAAGTAGCGGGCTCCACTGAGAAAGTCGCCAGCGCCCAGGCGCCACGCGGTTAAGGGACCACATCGATGAACTTTTCGAAATTCTTCATTACCCGGCCGATCTTCGCCGCGGTGCTGTCGCTGGTGCTGCTGATCGCCGGTTCCATCTCGCTGTTCCAGCTGCCGATCAGTGAATACCCGGAAGTGGTACCGCCTACCGTAGTGGTGCGCGCCAACTTCCCCGGCGCCAACCCCAAGGTGATCGGCGAAACCGTCGCTGCGCCGCTGGAGCAGGCCATCACCGGTGTCGAGAACATGCTGTACATGTCCTCGCAGTCCACCGCCGACGGCAAGCTGACCCTGACCATCACCTTCGCCTTGGGCACTGACCTGGACAACGCCCAGGTGCAGGTGCAGAACCGCGTGACCCGCACCCAGCCCAAGCTGCCGGAGGAAGTGACGCGTATCGGTATCACTGTCGACAAGGCCTCGCCCGACCTGACCATGGTCGTGCACCTGACCTCGCCGGACAACCGCTACGACATGCTCTACCTGTCCAACTACGCCATCCTCAATATCAAGGATGAGCTGGCACGCCTGGGCGGCGTGGGTGATGTGCAGCTGTTCGGCATGGGCGACTACTCGCTGCGCGTGTGGCTCGACCCGAACAAGACTGCTTCACGCAACCTGACGGCCAGCGACGTGGTCGCGGCCATCCGCGAGCAGAACCGCCAGGTGGCTGCCGGCCAGTTGGGCGCTCCGCCCGCCCCCGGCTCGACCAGTTTCCAGCTGTCGATCAACACCCAAGGCCGCCTGGTCAACGAGGAAGAGTTCGAGAACATCATCATCCGTGCCGGTGCAGATGGCGAAATCACCCGCCTGAAGGACATCGCTCGAGTCGAGCTCGGCTCCAGCCAATACGCCCTGCGCTCGCTGCTGAACAACCAGCCGGCAGTGGCCATTCCGATCTTCCAGCGCCCAGGCTCCAACGCCATCGAGATCTCCGACGAAGTGCGGGCGAAAATGGCCGAGCTGAAGAAAGACTTCCCGGAAGGGATGGACTACAGCATCGTCTATGACCCGACCATCTTCGTCCGCGGCTCCATCGAAGCGGTGGTGCATACCCTGTTCGAAGCACTGGTGCTGGTGGTGCTGGTGGTGATCCTGTTCCTGCAGACCTGGCGCGCCTCGATCATCCCACTGCTGGCCGTGCCGGTATCGCTGATCGGTACCTTTGCAGTGATGCACCTGTTCGGCTTCTCGCTCAACGCCTTGTCACTGTTCGGGCTGGTGTTGGCTATCGGTATCGTGGTGGACGACGCGATCGTCGTGGTGGAGAACGTCGAGCGCAATATCGGGCTGGGCCTGAAACCGCTGGAAGCCACGCAGAAGGCCATGAGCGAAGTGACCGGCCCGATCATCGCCACCGCCCTGGTGCTGTGCGCGGTGTTCGTACCTGCTGCGTTCATTTCCGGCCTTACCGGGCAGTTCTACAAACAGTTCGCCCTGACCATCGCCATCTCCACCGTGATTTCGGCGTTCAACTCGCTGACCCTGTCGCCGGCGTTGGCTGCAGTGCTGCTCAAGGACCATCACGCGCCCAAGGACCGTTTCTCGCGGTTCCTCGACAAATTGCTGGGCAGCTGGCTGTTCTCGCCGTTCAACCGCTTCTTCGACCGTGCCAGCCACAGTTACGTCGGCGGCGTGCGCCGGGTCATTCGTTCCAGCGGCATCGCCCTGTTCGTCTATGCCGGCCTGATGGGCCTGACCTACCTGGGCTTCTCCTCCACCCCGACCGGTTTCGTGCCGGCCCAGGACAAGCAGTACCTGGTGGCCTTCGCCCAGCTGCCCGACGCCGCCAGCCTCGACCGCACCGAGGCGGTGATCAAGCGCATGAGCGAAATCGCCCTGAAGCAACCTGGCGTTGCCGACTCGGTCGCCTTCCCGGGCCTGTCGATCAACGGTTTCACCAACAGCCCGAACAGCGGCATCGTGTTCACCCCGCTCAAGCCGTTCGATGAGCGCAAGGACCCGAGCCAGTCGGCAGCCGCCATCGCCGCTGCGCTGAACGCCCAGTTCGCCGACATCCAGGACGCCTACATCGCGATCTTCCCACCGCCGCCAGTACAGGGCCTTGGGACCATCGGGGGTTTCCGCCTGCAGATCGAGGACCGCGGCAACCTGGGCTACGAAGCGCTGTACAAGGAAACCCAGAACATCATCGCCAAGAGCCACAACGTGCCGGAGCTGGCGGGCCTGTTCACCAGCTACCAGGTCAACGTGCCACAGGTCGATGCCGCCATCGACCGGGAAAAAGCCAAGACCCACGGCGTGGCGATCACCGACATCTTCGATACCCTGCAGGTTTACCTGGGCTCGCTGTACACCAACGACTTCAACCGCTTTGGTCGCACCTACCAGGTCAACGTCCAGGCCGAACAGCAGTTCCGCCTCGACGCCGAGCAGATCGGCCAGCTGAAGGTGCGCAACAACCTGGGCGAGATGATCCCGCTGGCGACCTTCCTCAAGGTCAGCGACACCTCCGGGCCTGACCGGGTGATGCACTACAACGGCTTCATCACCGCGGAAATCAACGGCGCTGCCGCCCCAGGCTACAGCTCCGGCCAGGCCGAAGCGGCCATCGAGAAACTGCTGAAAGAGGAACTGCCTAACGGCATGACCTTCGAGTGGACCGACCTGACCTACCAGCAGATCCTCTCCGGCAATACCGCGCTGCTGGTGTTCCCGCTGTGCGTACTGCTGGCCTTCCTGGTGCTGGCGGCCCAGTACGAAAGCTGGAGCCTGCCGCTGGCGGTGATCCTGATCGTGCCGATGACCCTGCTGTCAGCCATTACCGGGGTGATCGTCTCAGGTGGCGACAACAACATCTTCACCCAGATCGGCTTGATCGTACTGGTGGGCCTGGCGTGCAAGAACGCGATCCTGATCGTCGAGTTCGCCAAGGATGAACAGGCCAAGGGCCTCGACCCGCTGGCGGCGGTTCTGGAAGCCTGCCGCCTGCGTCTGCGGCCGATCCTGATGACTTCGATCGCCTTCATCATGGGCGTGGTACCACTGGTGTTCTCCTCCGGTGCTGGTTCGGAAATGCGCCATGCCATGGGTGTCGCGGTGTTCTCGGGGATGATCGGTGTGACCGTGTTCGGCCTGTTCCTGACCCCGGTGTTCTTCTTCCTGATCCGCCGTTTCGTCGAGCGTCGCCAGGCCCGCAAGGCCGCACGCGTTCAATCGTTGGAGAGCCACGCATGAACCTGCTCAAACCGCTGACTCCGAGCCTGCTGGCACTGGCCCTGGCGGCCTGTGCAGTAGGCCCTGACTACCAGACGCCGGCCACTGAACCGGCGCAATTCGACAGCGCTGTGCAGGCCAAGGCCTTCGACCGCAGCCGCTTCGAGAGCGTGTGGTGGAAGCAGTTCGACGACCCGGTGCTGAACCAACTGGTGCAAGCGTCGCTGGACGGCAACCGTGACCTGCGCGTGGCCTTCGCCCGGCTCAAATCGGCGCGGGCGATTCGCGATGACGCCGCCAATGACCAATTGCCGGTGGTCACCAGCCGTACCAGCAGCGAAATCGGCAAGGGCCAGATTCCCGGTCAGACCGAACAGCGGGTCAACAGCGAGCGCTACGACCTGGGCCTGGATATGGCCTGGGAGCTCGACCTGTTCGGCCGCATCCAGCGCCAGATCGAAGCCAGCGATGCCCAGGCGGATGCTGCCCAGGCCGACCTGCAACAGCTGCAGGTCAGCCTGATCGCCGAACTGGTCGACGCCTACGGCCAGCTGCGGGGCGCGCAACTGCGCGAGAATATCGCCGTGGCCAACCTCAAGACCCAGCAGGAATCGCGCACCATCACCGTGACCCTGCGCGACGCTGGGGTCGGCAACGAGCTCGACGTGGTGCGGGCCGATGCCCGCTTGGCCGGGGTCGAAGCCACCGTGCCACAGCTGCAAGCGGTTCAAGCCCGTGCGCGTCACCGCATCGCCACCTTGCTTGGCCAGCGCCCAGATGCGTTGAGCGTTGACCTCTCGCCCAAGGCCTTGCCGGCCATCGCCAAGGCGCTGCCAGTGGGCGATCCGGGTGAGCTGCTGCGCCGCCGCCCGGACATCCGCAGCGCCGAGCGCCAACTGGCGGCGGCCACTGCCAATGTCGGCGTGGCCACTGCCGACCTGTTCCCACGTGTAAGCCTCAGCGGTTTCCTCGGCTTTACCGCCGCGCGCGGTTCGCAGATAGGCTCCTCGGCGGCCAATGCCTGGAGCCTGGGGCCAAGCATCACCTGGGCGGCGTTCGACCTGGGCAGCGTGCGGGCCCGCCTGCGGGGCGCCAAGGCTGATGCCGAAGGTGCCCTGGCCAACTATGAGCAGCAGGTCTTGCTGGCCCTGGAAGAGTCGGCCAACGCCTTCAGTGACTACGACAAGACCCAGCAGCGGCTGTTGTCGCTAATGCGCCAGAGCGATGCTAGCCGCAAAGCGGCAGAGCTGGCCTCGGTGCGCTATCGCGAAGGCACGGTGGACTATCTCGTGCTGCTGGACGCCGAGCGTGAACGGCTGAGCGCCGAAGACGCCCAGGCGCAGGGCGAAGTCGACCTGTATCGCGGCATTGTCTCGATCTACAAGGCCCTTGGCGGCGGCTGGCAGCCGGAAGCGCTAGCCAGCACACGCTGATCAACGTTTTTGCAACGACTCCTTTGGTTGGATCCTCCCCCAACCGTTTGCCCCGCAGGCTGAGGCCTGCGGGGCTTTTTTATGCGGCTTGCACCCCAATGCAATCTGCCCCAAGCTCTCCCTTTCCCCCGCCATGGACCGCCCGATGCCCAGACGTCACCGTTACCTGATCGCTGTGTTGCTGCTGATCCTGGTATCGGTCGGTATCCTGTACCTGCGCAAAGATTCCCCACCAACAGCGCCAGCACTCCCTGCGCACAGCTACGCCAAGGCCCTGCGCCAGGCACACGAAGGCCAGCCGGGCGCCGCGCGGGTGCTGTACCAACAACTGCAACGTGACGACCTGGCGCCGATCCGTCGCGCGGCCCTGTATGCCGAGCTGCCAAATTACCCGTCACCACAAGCGCTGAAACTGGCACGCGTGGACCTGGAAAACGATGAGCCACTGGTGCGTCGCGCCGCCATCGCCAGCATTCGCCGTCTGCTGCCGGCGGCGCAACGCAGCCTGGTGCTGGGGCCGTTGCTGGACGACGACGAGCAGAGCGTGCGCTTCGCCGCCGTCGATGCCTTGCTCGGCCTTGATCCAGACGCCATCGGCCTGTACTTCGGGCCGCTGCAGGTCGCGCTGGAGCAGTATCAGCAGGCGTTGGAGCAGCAGCCTGAAGATGCCGATGCCCAGGTGCACCTGGCGCGTCTGTACCTGCACGAAAATGACTACCCTCTAGCGGCCGCTGCGCTGCAGCGCAGCCTCGCGCTGGCCCCGGAAAACGCCGACGCCCTGGCGACCCAGGTACGCCTACTGGAGCGCCAGGCCCATCACGACCAGTCCAGGCAAGTCCTGGCAAAGGCCCTGGCATTGCGCCCAGATTCAGCCTTCCTGCAATACGAGCTGGGGCTCTGGCTGATCCGCCATGACCAGCGCGAGTACGCCCTGCTCGCCTTGTCGCGGGCAGTCGAACTCGAGCCGGACAATGCCGATTATCGCTACACCCTGGCCGTGACCCTGCACGACCTTGAACAGTCCGATGCGGCACAGAAACAGCTGGAAACCTTGCTCAGCCGGCAACCTGCCAACCGCCGGGCACGGGTGCTGTTGATCCAGTACTGGAAAGAAACCGGGCAATTGCAGAACGTCCAGGTTCTGCTGGCCGAACTTGAGCGGCAGAACCCGGACGATCCTTTCTTGCAGCAAGGGCTATAGATGTGTTGAACCCTGGGTGGATGCCTGTGGTCCAGAGGGTATTGGATCATTCACGGCATTGGCCGCCTGCGGCGGTGCCCAAGGAGAATCGCATTGGCCAGCACGCTGTCGCTAGACGAACGTGCCCTGATTCTGGCACCCACGCAACTCGCCATGGACACGTCCACGTACCTGGCGAGTGTGGGTATCGATTGCCTGTGCTCATCCGACATCAGCCATTTGCGCGATGACCTTGGAGAAGGTGCAGGCCTGGCGATCATCGACGAAATTACGCTCAACAACTGCAAAAGCGAGTTGTTGCAAGGGTTCATCGACCAGCAACCCCCCTGGTCGGATCTGCCAATCGTGTTGCTCACACAGACCGCGCAAGCCTCACCCTCCCTAACACCTAACGACCATCCGTTAGGTAACTTGACGTTGCTGGCGATTCCGTTTGAACAAGAACAATTGCGTGACGTGATCACAATCGCGTTACGCCACCGCCGGCGGCAGTACCGGGCGCGCGACCAGGTACTTGAGCTGCAGCAGCGGCTGGATGCCCGAAGCCCGGAGCAGCAGGCGGCGGAGCTGGCGATGCAACAAAACCGCAAGATGGAGGCCATCGGCCAACTGGCCGGTGGTGTAGCACATGACTTCAATAATCTGCTGACCAGCATTGGCGGCAGTTTCGAATTGATCGACCGGCGTTTGAAACAAGGCAGTACCCAGGGCGTCGAGAACTTCCTCAGCATGGGCCGGGACGCCGTATCACGCGCGGCGAGACTGACCCATCGCCTGCTGGCATTTTCCTCCAGGCAATCGCTGCACAGTCAACACATTGACTTACATGCATTGTTGCAACCCCAACGGCTGGAGGCGGTACTTGAAGTTGACGTGGCACTCGAACTGCAACTTCCTTCAGACCTTTGGCCAGTGCAGGCCGACGAATTACAACTGCAAGAAGCGCTCGACAACCTTCTACTCAATGCCCGTGAGGCCATGCCCAGTGGTGGACGGCTGCGCATCGAGGCGAGCAATCGCAAGATAGCGGCTAAGCAGTTCGCCGACGGCGGACTGGCACGAGGTGAGTATGCTTGCCTGAGTATCATCGATGAAGGCCAGGGCATGTCGCAAAGCACCTTGGAACATGCCTTCGAGCCGTTCTTCAGTACCAAACCGGTGGGTCAAGGTATCGGCCTGGGTCTTTCAATGGTTTATGGCTTCAGCAAACAGTCGCAAGGGCATGTGGAGCTACACAGCCAGATTGGCCAGGGTACTCGTGTGGACCTTTATCTACCGCGTCACGTCGACCAGGCGCAAGCGCAAAGGCCCGCACCGACGCTGCCAACCGGCAATGGCCGCGACGTGTTAGTGGTTGAAGACGACCCGCATGTGCGGCAACTGCTATGCGATGCCCTCCTGGACCACGGCTACCCATGCCGCAGTGCCTGCAATGCCAGCGAAGCGTTGCAGGTGTTGCGCTCTTCCCAAGCCATCGATTTGCTGATCAGCGATGTCGGCCTACCGGGCATGAATGGTCGCCAACTGGCAGAGATTGCCCGCACGTTGCGCCCGCAGCTGCCGGTCCTGTTCATTACCGGCTACGCCGAGACGGCCATGGCCCGCGAGGGATTTCTCGGGCCGGGCATGCAGTTGATTTGCAAACCCTTCGCACTCAGCAAGTTACAGGAGCAAGTGGCGCAAATACTCGGTGACGGTTGAGCCGCGTCACTCGATCAGCATCAGTAAGGCCTGGTTGCCCAAGGCTGCCAGCTCGAAGGGTTTGAGCATCAGCGCGGTACCTGGCACCTCAAGCAGTTGCGGCTCCAGAGGATGGTCGGTGTATCCCGTGATAAAAAGAATTTTCTGATCTGGGTTGATCATGCGCATCGCTCGGGCCACTTGACGCCCGCTGAAGCCCCCTGGCAAGCCGATGTCGGTGATCACCAGATCGAAGGGGCCATCATGACGGAACCGCTCCAGCGCGGAATTGGCATCTGTTGCGTCGCATATTTCGAAACCACGCTCATGAAGCGCCTCGCGCATGAGTGAGCGCAGATTATGCTCGTCGTCGACCAGCAGCAGCCGCTGACCGCTCGCCCGCGACAGCGGCGGCGCGGGTAGCGCAGGCACTGGAGGAATCGCCTCATGGCAACGAGGGAATAGCATGCAGACTTTTGTGCCCTGGTCCTGAACCGATTCTATCCAGATGTAACCGCCAGACTGGCCGACAAAACCATGGACCATCGGCAACCCCAGCCCGGAACCTCGCCCGGCAGGCTTGCTGGTGAAAAACGGTTCGAACGCTCTGGCTACATCCTCGGCCGGCATGCCATGGCCATCGTCGAGCACCTGCAAGGCAACATAGTCTCCGGGCGGCAGGCCATCCTGGTCCGGAAACGCGCAGGCAAGGCGCGTGTTGATGGTGCGAATCGTCACGTTGCCACGCCCCAGGCATGCGTCGCGGGCATTGACACACAAGTTGACCAAGCTGTTTTCCAGTTGCGCGATATCGAGCGAGACGGTCCACGGCTCAACGTCCATTTCCCACGCCAAGCGTATCTCCGCTCCCAGAGCCTGGCGCAGGAACGGTTCCGAGTTCAAAAGCTGGGTATTCATGTCCAGGGGCCTGGGTGCAAGCGGCTGATGGCGAGAAAACGCCAGCAGGCGGTGGGTCAGATTCATCGCCCGCTGCACCGAGTCGCGGGCCAATTCCACGTAATTGTCTACCCGCTCCAGGCGCCCTTGACCGAGGCGCCGTTGCAATAACTCCAGGCTGCCGCCGATACCTGACAACAGGTTGTTCAACTCATGGGCCATGCCACCTGCGAGATGCCCGACGGCCTCCAGCCGCTGAGTGTTTCGCAACAAGGCCTCGGACTGACGCATGGCCTCCTCGCGGTCCGCAGAGATATCCCGTCCTACCGCAGTCAGCAGCGTACCGTCAAAACTGGCCGTCCAGCGGAACCAGCGGTAATGACCCTCCACATGGCGCATGCGGGTTTCGAGCTGCTCAGCGCCCCGCTCACGGACGAAGTCGGTTACTGATACTTTCACCTCGGCACGGTCAGCGGGGTGAATCAGTTGCAGAATCGGCAAGTCTTTCACTTGCTGCACGCTCCAGCCCAGCATGCGGTGCCAGGCGGGGTTGGCAGCTTGCAACTTGAGATCGCGCGTGACGGTGATCATGGCATCGCCCGACAGTTGCCACATGTATTCGCGATCATTCATGTAGCGCTTGATCTGGCGCTCGAAGGTCTGCGCCTGCTCGCGCCATTTGCTATGGGCATCGACACTGGCGGTGGTTTCGATCACCGTATGCAGAAACCCAACTACGTCGTGTTGCTCGTCGCGAATGGGCGTGTAACTGAAGGCATACCATGCCTTGACGCCGGTTTTGGCGCACTCGATCCACAGGGGTTGATCTTCGACGAAGCTGGAACCGCCCTCCAGGGCCTTGAACACCCAGGCGCCGATATTCCCCCAGGCCCTCTCCCACAGCTTGTCGAAGCCCTTGCCCAAAGCGTGTTCAAGACCCTCGAGCAACATCACATAGGCGTCATTGTGGATGACCGTCATGTTCGGCCCCCAAACCACGGCGCTGGGAAATGGCGATTGGAGCATCATGTCGACCGCGATGCGCAAAGACGCCTGCCAGTGAGGCAGCGGCCCAGGGCCTGCTTGTCGCCAGTCGAAATGCGCGATTCTCTCGCCCATACCGCCTGTCGACGGACCGTCGGCGGACAATTGGCTGCCGCGAGGCGAAAGTGAGTGCGAATTGCCGTTAGCGACCAAGGGGTTATTCCCGCCTTTGCTCTGGGATGTTCAAGGTTTCCCGCATCATCATCTGCAAAAAGCGCCGATGCAACAGCAGCTGTGTGAACCGGCTCGCAGTTGAACTACCGAAGGGCCACTGGGGAAATACGTACCCACAACAGTAGCACAACGCCATTAATCGTACGGCGTGCCTGCAAAGCACAGCTATGCTGTTTAGGTTTCCCTGCTCCATGGACTGACTTAGCAGTTTGCCTACAGATAGGAGTGTAGTGATGAACAAGAAGATTCTGGTGGTGCTGACCAATACTGCCAAATATCCGACCCTGAACAGGGCCACCGGCTTGTGGCTGGGTGAGGCTGTACATTTTGTCGATAAAGTCCAGCAGGCAGGGTTCACAGTGGACTATGTCAGCCCCGCTGGCGGTTATGTGCCGGTCGACCCTCACAGCCTACAGATGGCCCCTGACTTGGACTGGCAGTATTACAACACCCGATCGTTCATGAACCGTCTGGGCAGTACGCTCAGCCCCGGCGAGGTCAACGCCGAGGAGTACTGCGCCATTTATTACAGCGGTGGTCACGGAGTGATGTGGGACTTTCCGGATAACACCGCGCTGCAGGACCTGGCGCGCAAGATATACGAAAGCAACGGTGTGGTGGCCGCTGTCTGTCATGGCGTAGTAGGCCTGTTGAACATCAAGCTCAGTGATAACCGGCTGCTGCTCAAGGAACGTCAGGTTACCGGGTTTTCCAACACCGAGGAAAAGCTTGCCGGACTTGAAGAAGCAGTGCCTTTTCTCACGGAAAACGAGCTGGTTGCACGAGGGGGTAACTACAGCAAGCATGACGAGCCCTGGAAGTCTTTCGTGATCACCGATGGCCGCCTGATCACTGGACAGAATCCGGCATCCACCGCGGCACTGGCGGAAGCGGTAATGCTAGCGATCTGAAATGTCTCAATCCGACAGAGTGATACACCGAATCGCCCTAGGCCGTCTGGTCCAGGACTACAGAATGTAAGGCGCTGAACACATAGGCTTTTCGTGATCTGTCCATCTGCGACAGCGTCTCGAACAGGAAAAGCCTATGTCAAAAATTATCTATGCCGGTCGATGTTTGATGGAGTTGCTTTTAGCACTGGCAATCGGCTTGATACCTGTGGGTATAGGCCTGATGGCCATGCTTCACCAGCAGGAAAAGAGACTTGCCGATAACGCACGCTACGCGGTCCAGGAAGCGATCTTCGCTGTCGACCGACCGCTGGAAAGGCTGCACGCAGCGGCCAATAACGCCCTGGCGGTAGCGGGCAATTCCTGCGAGGAAGTGCGGGAGACTTTGCTCAAACAAATCGATATAACTCAGGACCTACGCTCGCTGGCACTCATGGAAAAGGGCCGCACTTACTGCAACACGCTGGGCACGTTGACTTATCACGACGCTTATTTCGCTGATGCGCAAGTACCGCTGCAGTTGATATTCGACACCCCGTCCACCCCTGGCAGGGTGATCCTCAGCTACCAGGTTCGACGCGGCGACGTAAGTGCAATCGCGACCACCTATGCCACTCAACTTCGCAATGAACTGCATGGGTTTCAAGATGGGCTGAACGTGCTTATTGAATTCGGTGATTCATACCTGTGGGCGCTTGGCAACAGCCGCGATGCTGACCGCCCTTCCCAAGCCGAACACCTGGAAACCGGCGTATCGAAACAATATGGCTAAACCGTGACGGCCGGATATGCGCAGGGTTTCAGTGCTCGGGAGGCACGCCAAGCCGCAATGCAAACCCTTCCCTCCCTCGTACTGGTCGGGATTGCAACGGGATCGATCTTCTACTGGGCCGTGTTCAGGCGGCGCGGCATGCGACAGGGCAACGCCGTCAACCAGGCGTGACGGCGCACCCTGACACTCACTCTACATCGAGCACACCGCGGCGCACCTGGTCGCGCTCGATGGACTCGAACAATGCCTTGAAGTTGCCTTCACCGAAGCCGTCGTCACCCTTGCGCTGGATGAACTCGAAGAACACCGGACCGAGCAGGGTTTCCGAGAAAATCTGCAACAGTAGACGCTTGTCACCCGACTCGGAGGCGCCGTCGAGCAGAATACCGCGGGCCTGCAACTGGTCGACTGGCTCACCGTGACCCGGCAGGCGCCCCTCGAGCATTTCGTAATACGTCTGTGGCGGAGCGGTCATGAAGCGCATGCCGTAGCCCTTGAGCGCATCCCAGGTCTTGATCAGGTCGTCGGTAAGGAAGGCAACATGCTGGATGCCCTCGCCGTTGAACTGCATCAGGAATTCTTCGATCTGCCCCGCCCCTTTGGAGGACTCCTCGTTGAGCGGAATTCGGATCATGCCGTCGGGTGCCGTCATGGCCTTGGAGGTCAGGCCGGTATATTCACCCTTGATGTCGAAGTAACGAATTTCACGGAAGTTGAACAGCTTCTCGTAGAACCCGGCCCAATACGCCATGCGCCCGCGATAGACGTTATGGGTCAGGTGGTCGATGATCTTCAGGCCCGCCCCCACTGGGTTGCGGTCTACACCTTCGATGAAATTGAAGTCGATGTCATAAATCGAGCTACCTTCCTCGAAACGGTCGATCAGGTACAGCGGCGCACCGCCAATACCCTTGATTGCCGGCAGGCGCAGCTCCATCGGACCAGTTTCGATCTCGACCGGCTGGGCACCCAGCTCCAGGGCGCGGGCATAGGCTTCATGGGCGTTGCGCACGCGGAAGGCCATGCCGCACACCGAAGCGCCATGCTCGGCAGCAAAATAAGAAGCGACACTCTTAGGCTCGTTGTTGAGGATCAGGTTGATGTCGCCCTGGCGATACAGGTGCACATCCTTGGAGCGGTGGGTGGCTACCTTGGTGAAGCCCATTATCTGGAAGACCGGTTCCAGTACGCCAGGCGTTGGCGAAGCCAGCTCAATGAATTCGAAGCCCATCAGGCCCATTGGGTTTTCAAAGATGTCAGCCATGTTCGTATCCTCATCTGCAGCGAAATATTAGTGAATGCCTGGGATGTGAGGAAACGATGGCGGTGCGCACGGAATACCGCGCACGCTGCGGGCGAGGAAGTCACCAATGATCAGCTTGAACCCTTGGTTTTTCATATGGACCCAATCTCGGTGGGGTTTGATTCTTCGGTGAAGAAGAACCTTATTGTTGTATTCGTAAATCGATTCTACAGGGCGTAAATTCCTTTGTCGCGCGTTTGTTCGTCATGCGCGCCGACAAACGGCTATTCTCAGCACGTTCCCCTCTACGAAGATAGGCCAGCATGCCCCTGCGCATAAACCGTCCCGCCCGCTGCAGCTGGCGCAACCTGCTGCCATGGGGAATTGGCGCAGTGCCTTTGGCATTCGGCCTGTTGGTGATGAACTGGCAGATCGAACGCGAACTGCGCGCCAGCAGCCAGGCCACCACGCTCCAGGTGGTGCAGCAGGTCGAGCGTATCCTCGATAGTTTGGCCAGCACCGCGCACACCCTGCTGCCCCTGGCCGGCAGCCCGTGCGAGCAGGTTCAGCTGACCTTGCGCAGTCAGGTCACGCGCAACGCCTTCGTGCGCTCGACCAATCTGTTCCGCGACAACACCCTTTATTGCACATCGTTGTTCGGCGAGTTCGATGAGCCGGTCGATGCCGGCGACTACACCGACGGCAAACTGTGGCTGATGGATGGCAACTCGGTGACCCCAGGCCATGCCTTGCTGGTCTACCGTGCCAGCAATGGCGGCGACGGTGCCATCGTCACCGTTGATGGCGACCACCTGCTGACCGCGCTGCGCCTCATCGGCCCCGACGAAGCGCTGCACCTGCGTGTAGGCCATGCCTGGTTAGGCAAAGATGGCGCGGTGCAGCAAGGCCAACCACCCGTTGCCCCGCTCGCGAATACCACCCTGGGGTCGACCCGCTACCCGTTCAGCGTGCATGGCGGTTACGCCGCCGACAAGCGCGGTGAACTCATGCGCAGTCATTACCCGGCGCTACTCAGTCTGCTGCTGTTGCTGGGGGTTGCGGCCGGTACGGTGTGTCGCTGGCAAATTCGCCGCGCCAACTCACCTCGCGCCGAGCTGCGCCGTGCCCTGGAGGCCGATGAGTTCCTGCCGTATTTCCAGCCTGTGGTGTGCAAGGGCGATTACCGCTGGGCCGGCGCCGAAGTGCTGATGCGCTGGAACCATCCGCATGAAGGCCTGGTACGTCCCGACCTGTTCATCCCCTATGCCGAACACAGTGGGCAAATCGTCGAGATGACCCGCGCACTGATGCTGCATACGGCGCATGTCCTGGCGCCTTACGCGGCATTGCTCGAAGACGGCTTCCATGTCGGCATCAACATCACCGCCGACCATTGCCGCGACCTGTCGCTCGTGGACGACTGCAGGACCTTCCTTCAGCATTTTCCGCCCGGACGGGTGGTCCTGACCGTGGAGCTGACCGAACGCAAGCTGATCGAGGCCACCCCCGTCGCACTGGAACTCTTCGAAAAACTGCACGACATGGGCGTGATGATCGCCCTGGACGACTTCGGCACCGGCCAATCCAGCCTCAACTACCTGCGCCAGTTCAAGGTCGACTACCTGAAGATCGACCAGAGCTTCGTGGCAATGATCGGTGGTGATGCGCTTTCGCTGCACATACTCGACAGCATCATCGAGCTGTCCGGCAAATTGGGGCTTGGCATTGTCGCCGAAGGTGTGGAAACCGAAGTACAGCGTGACTACCTGGCCCGACACGGGGTGGACTTCCAGCAAGGCTTCCTGTTCGCCCGCCCGATGCCTGCGGCCGAGTTCCTCCAGGCCTTGGCTGGCCGTCCAGGCATTGTACGGTTGCCGCAGGGCACGCCCCCTGAGATCATGCGCGGCTGACCCACCCGCTCACCTCCCCCTGTTCGAGGCATTCGTGTCAAAAGGCATTATCTGTTCGGTCACGGCGTCCTGCCTGTTCGCCGTGATGTACTTCTATACCTCCCTGCTCACGCCGCTCGATGGCGAAGAGATCTTTGGCTGGCGCACCCTCTTGACCCTGCCCTGCCTGACGTTGTTCATGCTCGTCAGCAAAGACTGGAAACGGGTCGGCGAGCTGCTCGGACGTGTGCGCCAGACACCCCTGCTGCTGCTGGGCATGATCGGTACCTCATGGTTGATGGGGGTGCAGCTATGGCTGTTCCTGTGGGCGCCGCTGCATGGGCGTAGCCTGGAGGTGTCGATGGGCTACTTCTTGCTGCCCTTGGCAATGGTGTTGACGGGGCGGCTGGTCTACGGCGAACGCCTGTCACGCCTGCAAAAAGTGGCGGTGAGTTTTGCTGTACTGGGCGTAGGTCACGAGCTGTACCAGAACGGCAGCTTTGCCTGGGAAACCCTGCTGGTGATGATCGGCTACCCGATCTACTTCGTCCTGCGACGACGCTGCCGCACCGACCACCTGGGCGGCCTGTGGTGCGACATGTGCCTGTTGCTGCCGTGGGCCCTGTATTTCGTGATCCAAGGGCCACTGTCGAGCGCGGACCTGCTCGGACACCCTGGCCTGTACGCGTTGATCCCGGTGCTCGGGGCGATCAGTGCCTCGGCCCTGATCGCCTACGTATTGGCCAGTCGCCTGTTACCGTTCAGCCTGTTTGGCCTGCTCAGCTACGTCGAGCCGGTGCTGCTGGTCGGCGTGGCGCTGTTGCTGGGCGAGACCATTGGCCCGGATCAGTGGCTGACGTACCTGCCGATCTGGGCCGCGGTGCTGGTGCTGGTACTCGAAGGTTTCAAGCACCTGATGCGTCAACGTCGGCGTTCGGTTTAAGGCGTACCTGGCGTACCCGCCGTTCTTCCACCTCCACCACGGTCATGTCCCAGCCGTTCCAGGCCAGCTGGTCGCCGACCACCGGCAGGCGGTCCAGCAGGCTCATCACCAGGCCCGCGAGGGTCTGGTAATCCTCGGTAGCGCGGGCACTGAAACCGGTCCGCGCCTGTACCTGGCTAAGGTTCAGCGCACCGCTGACGACGAAGCCGCCGGCCTCTTCGACGATCCCCGGACCCTCCACTTCGCTGGCGTCGGGCAGCTCACCGGCAATCGACTCAAGGATATCGGTCATGGTCAGCAAGCCGGTGAAATCACCGAACTCGTTGACCACGAAGGCGATGTGCGTCGACTGGCTACGCATCTGCTCCAGCGCGTTGAGAATGCTGAAACTCTCCAGCAGGTTCAACGGCGCCCGGGCCATCCGTTCGAGGTCTGGCTGACTGCCCGACAGTAGCTCCTTGAGCAGCTCCTTCTTGTGCACGAAGCCCACAGGTTCATCGATACGGCCGTCGCGAATCAGCGGCAGACGCGAGTATGGCGAGTTGGCGAGCGCCTCGGTGATAGCCGCCGCAGGCTGCGCCAGGTCGAGGACATCGACTTCGGCGCGGGCGGTCATCACCGTACGGATCGGCCGCTCGGCCAGGTTCAGCACACCACTGATCATCACCCGCTCGCGGCGGTCGAACAGCACGTGTTCCTCGCCACCCTCAACCAGATCGGCGATTTCTTCACCTACCTCGTCAGCTTCGACCCTGCGCCCGCCCAGCAAGCGCAACACAGCGTGGGCGGTGCGCTCACGCAGCGGTCGGTGCTGCTGCAGGCTGCGCTTGCGGCGAGCCCGGGCCAACTGGTTGAACATCTCGATGAGGATCGAGAAACCAATGGCCGCGTACAGATAACCTTTCGGGATATGGAAGCCCAAGCCTTCGGCAGTCAGGCTGAAACCGATCATCATCAGGAAGCCCAGGCACAGCATGATCACTGTCGGGTGGGCGTTGACGAAGCGGGTCAGCGGTTTGCTGGCAACGATCATGATGCCGATCGAGAAGATGACCGCGATCATCATGATCGACAGTTCTTCGACCATGCCCACGGCGGTAATCACCGCATCCAGCGAGAACACCGCGTCGAGCACGACGATCTGCGCCACGATTGGCCAGAACGCAGCATGGCGCAGCGTACCGCTGGCCTGCGTGACATGGCCTTCCAGGCGTTCGTGCAATTCCATGGTGGCCTTGAACAACAGGAACACACCACCGAACAGCATGATCAGGTCACGGCCGGAGAAGCTCTTGCCGAACACCTCGAACAGCGGCGCGGTCAGCGTGACCATCCACGAGATACTGGCCAGCAGGCCCAGACGCATGATCAGCGCCAGGCTCAGGCCGATCACCCGAGCACGGTCGCGTTGGTGCGGTGGCAGCTTGTCGGCGAGGATGGCGATAAACACCAGGTTGTCGATGCCCAGCACCAGCTCGAGGACGATAAGCGTCAACAGGCCCAGCCAGGCCGTGGGGTCGGCTAGCCATTCCATTAGCGGGTACTCTCGAAGGAAGCGTCACGAGGACGGCGGGAGGATGGCCGGAAAGGCCGAGGACTGGGGGGCTCCGCGAAGGTGCTCATAGGGACCTGAATAGAAAATTGGGAAGGTGATCCTACAAGCACAGCAGGTTTTTCAGATAGCGCGAAACTATTACAAAACCTGTAACAGGTCGCAGGGGACTTTTCTTCAATACCTGGCCGCGCCCAGTGGGCAGGATGGAAGCATCAGTCAACCCTCGGAGTATCGCCAATGAGCCTGCCCCTTTCCATGGCCGCTTTCGCGCTTGCCGCATCGATTTCACCCGGCCCGGTCAACCTCGTAGCGCTCGCCAGCGGCGCACGCCACGGCCTGCTGGCGAGCCTGTGGCATGTGGCGGGAGCTACATTAGGCTTCTGCCTGCTGCTGGTACTGGTTGGCCTGGGTGTGCACGAGTTGCTGTTGCGCTGGCCGGTGATGGCTATAGCACTGCATTGGGGTGGCGTGGCATTTCTGCTGTATATGGCTTGGAAGCTGGCTAGGAATGTTGGACAGCTGGATGACACCCACTCGCAGTGCCCACCCTCAGCCTGGCACGGAGCGGCAATGCAGTGGTTGAACCCCAAAGCCTGGCTGGCGGCAGTGGCCGGCGTAGGGGCTTACACCGGCGGTGAGCAACCGTTGTTGTGGATGTTCACCTGGATCTACGGGCCGATCTGTTTTATTTCAGTAGCCTGCTGGGCCTGGGCCGGGAGTGTGATTCGCCAGTATCTGCTGGATTCGCGCTACATCCGGCAGCTCAATTGGGGGCTGGCCGTGTTGTTGATGGCTAGCGCGATGCATTTAGCTGTCTGAAGGTGTCTGCACTGCATCGCGATAATGCCCAGGCGTCGCTGCCAGGTGCTTCTTGAACGCCCGCTGCAGATGCGCCTGGTCGGCAAACCCCGCTTCCAGTGCCACCTCGGCAATCGCCCGCCCCCTGCGCAGTTGCGCCCGGGCATGCTGTACCCGCTGATCGAGCAGGTACCCATGCGGGGTCAGGCCGAACCGCTGAGCAAAGGCGCGGATCAAGTAAGAACGAGACAAACCGCTGGCGGTACAGATGTCCTCCAGCGTCAGCGGGTCAAGCCGGTGCGCGCGAATGAACGCCGCTGCCGCCTGCAGACCAGGATGCTCGGGCAGCGTTTGCCCAGTAATGGTTTGCAGATAGCCTGGGAGCTCATTGAAAAAGTTTGCCAAATGCCCTTCCCGGTCATTCAGTTCGCTATCGAACAGGCCGGCAAACAGTTGCAGCAAGCGGCTGTAAAGCGCCGGCGAGGTGCTCCAGGCCTGCGCTGGCAGTTCGAAACCAAGCGCCTGCAGCCACGGCCAATCGACAAACAACATCAGATATGACCACCCCAGCCCCGTAATCGGATTGCAGGTGTGGACGACACCAGGGTTCATCAGCACCGTGGTCCCGGCAGCCACCTCGATCTGCTTGCCGCCACTCAGGTAGGTGCTCCGCCCCCCCGTGATCACGCCAATCGAGAAGCTCTCGTGGGAGTGCGCGGCGTAGCACACCTTGCGCCCGTCCCCCACACACCGGGCCTCAACGAACGGCAATGCCGGATCCCGCCAGAACCGCGACACCTCGATCATTGCCCGGCCCTCATTCGTTGCCGTCGTGCACCACTACCAGCAACTGCGCCGGGTGTTCACCCACCGAGCGCAGGCGGTGCGGGGTCTGGGCGTTGAAGTGCAGTGCATCGCCCTGCTCCAGCAGCACCCGCTCATTCATGAAGTCCACCTCCACCTGCCCCGCATGGACGAACAGGAATTCTTCGCCCTGATGCTCTTTGAAGGTCGGGTCGGTGAACTCGCTTGGTGGCTGGATCAGGAACGGCAAGAGGCTGCGCTGCCCGACCTGAGTGGTCAGCGCCGCATATCCCGGCCCGTGCCCATCCCCCACCAGCGCCTGCCGCTCGCCCTGGCGCACCAGGCTGTAACGGCTTTGCCCAGCGTGCTCTTCGGCGAACAATTCCTCCACGTTGACGTTCAGCGCCCGCGCCAGTTTCAGCGCGGCAGCGATCGACGGCGTATTGAGGCCACGTTCGACTTTCGACAGATAGCTCTTGGTCATGGCGGATTTTTCAGCCAGCGACTCAAGGGTGATGCCAAGTTTCTTTCTCAACAATTTCAGTCGGTTAGACATGCCGCGTGTTTTTCCCGGACCTACAGGCTTGCTTATGACACTTTGTGTCATATAGGATAATTTGTGTCACGTCTGAGAACCTTCCTCCACCGACCAAAGCATCGGAATGTTCAAGCGCTGACGTCGCCCATCACGCCACAGAGGACTTTCCCATGGCCAAGACCCTGACCCACAGCAAAGACCAGCTAGTGCAAAACGCATTGGCGCAGATGCAAGGCTCGCTCGCCGATAATACGTGGACTGTGAAGGAAAAGCTGGCCCTGACCTGCCGAATTCTCTTCGAGCACGGCCACGACTCGGGCCTTGCCGGGCAGATCAGCGCCCGCGGCCCACAGCCAGGCACCTTCTATACCCAGCAACTGGGCCTCGGTTTTGATGAAATCAGCGCCAGTAACCTGCTGCTGGTCAATGAAGATCTCGATGTGCTCGAAGGCCAGGGCATGCCCAACCCGGCCAACCGCTTCCACAGCTGGGTGTACCGCGCACGCCCGGATGTGAACTGCATCATCCACACCCACCCGACCCACGTGGCGGCCTTGTCCATGCTCGAAGTGCCGCTGGTGGTGTCGCACATGGACCTGTGTCCGCTGTATGACGACTGCGCCTTCCTCGAAGCCTGGCCAGGCGTGCCGGTTGGGAATGAAGAAGGCGAGATCATCAGCGCCGCCCTCGGAGACAAACGCGCCATCCTGCTCTCGCACCACGGGCAATTGTCCACCGGTACCAGCATCGAGCAGGCCTGCGTGTACGCCCAACTGATCGAGCGCGCCGCGCGTCTGCAGTTGCTGGCCATGGCAGCCGGCACCGTCAAACCTATAGCACCTGAATTGGGCCGCGAAGCGCATGACTGGATCGACCGGCCCAAGCGCCATGCCGCCGCCTTCAATTACTTTGCCCGGCAGAGCCTGCGCGCCCACGCCGACTGCCTGAACTGATTCCAGAATGCCTTGCTTGCGGAGCTTATAACCATGACCACTGATTTCCACGGCATCATCGGCTACACCATCACCCCGTTCAGCGCCGACGGCGAGCAACTTGACTTGCCGGCCCTCGGCCAATCCATCGAGCGCCTGATCGACGGCGGCGTGCAGGCCATCGCACCACTGGGCAGCACCGGCGAAGGCGCCTACCTGAGCGACAGCGAATGGCAGCAGGTGGCTGAATACAGCCTCGCCCAGGTGGGCAAGCGCGTACCCACCATCGTCAGCGTCTCCGACCTGACCACCGCCGGCGCCGTGCGCCGCGCCCGCTTCGCCCAAGCCCACGGCGCCGATGCGGTGATGGTGCTGCCTGCGGCGTACTGGAAGCTCAGCGAGGCCGAAATCCTCCAGCACTACCACAGCATCGGCAGCGCCATCGATATCCCGATCATGCTCTACAACAACCCCGCCACCAGCGGCACCGACATGCCGGTGGAGTTGATCCTGCGCATCGTGCGCGAGGTCGCCAACGTCACCATGGTCAAGGAAAGCACCGGCGACATCCAACGCATGCACAAGCTGCAATTGCTCGGCGAAGGCCAGGTGCCGTTCTACAACGGCTGCAATCCCTTGGCGCTGGAGGCGTTCGTGGCGGGGGCCAAGGGCTGGTGCACGGCGGCGCCGAACCTGATCCCGGCGCTCAATCAGCAGTTGTATCAGGCCGTACTGGCCGGCGACCTGGAGCAAGCCAAAGCGCTGTTCTACCGGCAGCTGCCCTTGCTCGATTTCATTCTCAAGGGTGGGCTACCGGCGACCATCAAGGCCGGGCTGGGAATGACCGGGTTGCCAGTAGGTGAACCACGGCGTCCGGTGTTCGGGTTGGATGAGCAAGAATGCAAGCAGCTGGCGGCGCTGCTGAACAGCCTCGATATCAAGGTATAAAGCCACCCCTGTGGCAGTGGGCGGTTGCACTGCCACAGGGAGCCGTACGCTTACAGCGTCCAGTCCAGGCTCACCATCATCGTCCGTGGCTCGCCGTGGTACACGCCGTTGTAGAACCCCAGGTTGTTGTAGTAATGCTCGTCGAACAGGTTCTTCACGTTCAGCGATGCCGACAGGTGCTCGTCGAATCGATAGCGGGCCATCAGCCCGACGACCGAGAACGCCTTCTGGCTGATAGTGTCGGCAACGGTAATGATCCTGCCATCGGCATTGCGCCCTACCGGCCGGCTGGCAGCCTTGTAGTTGTCGCTCTGCCAGTCCACGGTGCCGCCCACGGTCAGCGCCGGGGTCACGTTGTAGGTGGTGGAGAAACGCACCAGGTTCAGCGGCTGCTCGGTATTCTTGCGCTGCTTGTCGCCGGTTGCGGCGTGGGTATAGCTGTAACCCAGGCTCATCTGCCAGTCGGGCGTCAGTTCACCCGCGATCTCGGCTTCGAAACCCTCCACCACGACGCCTTTGCCACCCGACTTGTAGTAGATCTCGCCATTGGGCCCCGGAGGAACAGAGTCGTCCTGTTCGGCGACGTTGTCCTGCTTGCTGCGGAAGACCGCAGTGCTCACATTCAATCGATCATCCAGCAGTCCACCCTTCAGGCCGATCTCGTAGACCTTGCCAACGATGGGCTCCAGGTATTCTTCGTCGACATCACGCACCGTCTGCGGGTTGAAGATGTCGGCGTAGCTGGCATACACGGTGTATTGGTCGGTCAGGTCGTAGAGTACACCGGCGTAAGGCGTCCACTGATCGTTCTGGGTCTGTTCGCTGCGCGTACTGTGGGTGACCGCAAGGTTGTTGTCATAGGACCAGTTCTTGGATTCGGTTTCCCAGCTGCCATAACGGCTGCCGAGCACGAAGTGCAGGCGGTCGGTCGGGTTCAGGCGTGTCGCGATGTAGCCGGCTTTTTGCTTGGTGCTTGAACGGGATGAATCCAGGCCGGTGTCGTAATCGCTGAACTTGACGATATTGCCCATGTACTTCCAGTCGGGAATCACCCCGTAGCCGGCTGGGTCGTTGCGCCCGGCAAACGCGGGCGAGCGGTTGCGACGTTCGGAGACGCCATAGCCGACCATGAAATCGTGGCTACGACCGAACAGTTGATAGGGGCCGGCCAGGTTGAAGTCGATTGCATCCATCTTCTCCTCGCCGGAGAAGTGGCTGATATAGGCACCCATGCCGCTACGGTCGGCGGCGGGGAAACCGCTGCCGCCGTAGTAGACCTTGCCATCGGTATCGCTCTCGCGGTGCGTGTAGGCAGCCTTGAGCAGCCAGTCATTGGCCAGGCGTTGGTCGAGGGTGATGAACGCCGTCTTATCCTTCAGCGGCCAGGACGACCAGGGCGCCGACATATTGGTGGAACGCGGCAGATCAGCCTTGCCGCCCTCGGCGTTCCAGTACGGCACCGTACCCCACGAGGCGCCCTGGACATCCTTGTTCTGGTAGTCATAGCCCACTGCCAGGACCGTGCTGTCGGTCAGGTCCGCTTCGAGGATGCCGTAGGCCACTTCACGCTGGCTGGCGTATTTGTCCATGTACGACTTGCTGTCGCGGTAGGCCAGCACTGTGCGCCCACGCAGGCGCCCGTCCCAGCCCAGCGGGCCGCCGACGTCCAGGTAGCTGTAGTAGTTGTCGTAACTGCCGGCGCTGACGCCGCTCTTGACCGCCAGCTCATGGGTCGGACGCTTGCGCACCATGGCGATGGTGCCGGAGGGGTCGCCCGCGCCGGTGGTCAGGCCGGTGGCGCCGCGCACCACTTCGATGCGGTCGTAGATGATGGTGTCCGAGTCCGACTTCAACCCAGAGAAGGTGTTGAGCATCCCATCGATTTGAAAGTTGTTGATCGCATAGCCGCGCGAATAATAGGTCGGCCGCTCGGAGTCATTGCGCTGCACGGTCACGCCGGTGACGTGAGCCAGCGCCTCGGACAGGGTATCGAGTTGAAAGTCGTCGAGCTGTTGGCGGGTGATGACCGAAACCGATTGCGGGGTTTCCTTGATCGACAGGTTCAGGCGCGTGGCCGCACTCATGCTGCCGGTGGTGTAGGAGCCGCTGTTCTCGGTGGTACTGCCCAGGCTTTGGGCGAGGATTTCGGTGGAGCCAAGTTCCAGTACCCCCTCCTCTGCATGCGCTTCGGCCGAGCCGATCAGGGTGGCACATAGGCCCAGGGTCAGGGTCGTGGAACGTTTGATGGGCGCGAACATCGCTGCCTTACTCCTTGTACGTTTGCTGAAGATCCGTGGCTGCCATTGCCTGGCATTCACATGAAAACGAATCTCGTGTGAGAATCGTTATCGATTTGTCAACAAAACGTAAAGAAGGGCGATGTTCAGTCGCCCTTCTGCCAGCAGCAACCCGTCAGCTCACGGCATTACAGGGGGCACGTACTGCAACGTGGTGCCCAAGGCCCACAACAGCACCAGCACCAGTGGCACGTGCACCAGCAACTGCACGAATGAGAAGCCGATCAGGTCTCGGGCCTTCAGCCCCAGTACTCCCAGCAGCGGCAGCATGTAAAACGGGTTGATCAGGTTGGGCAGCGCTTCGGCGGCGTTGTAGATCTGCACCGCCCAGCCCAGGTGATACTGCAGGTCGTTGGCCACCAGCATCACGTAGGGCGCCTCGATGATCCACTTGCCACCGCCCGAAGGGATGAAGAAGCCCAGCACCGCCGAGTACACGCCCATCAGCACGGCATAGGTGTCGTGGGTGGCGATCTGGGTGAAGAACAGCGAAATGTGGTGGGCCAGGGTCTGTTCGTCGACACCCTTGACCTGGGTGAGAATGGCGGCGATCGAACCGTACAGCGGGAACTGGATCAGCACACCCGTGGTGGTCGGCACCGCCCGCGCCACGGCGTCGAGGAAGCTGCGCGGCCGCCAGTGCAACAAGGCACCGAGCATGATGAACAGCAAGTTGTAGGTGTTCAGTCCGGAGATCGCGGTAATCGCCGGTTTGGTGGCGAATTCCTGGTACAACCAGCCGCCTGCCAGGGCAACCATCAGCAGGATCAGGATCGGGCTGTACTCCAACCACTCGCCCGGTCGGGTGCGCTGAGGTGCGGGCGGCGCCGTAAAGCTGGGGTCGACGCCGCAGTCCTCAGCGCTGCGCGCGCTGTTCGGCCCAGGTGCGGTGGCATAGGCGATCACCAACGATACGATGACCAGCGCGGCCAACATGACCCCGGATTGCCAGAGGAAGATGGTTTCGGTGAACGGAATCACCCCGGTGATCGACAGGATCGACGGCGGCAGGCTGGCCGGGTTCGCCTGCAGCTGCGCCGCCGAGGACGACAAGCCCAGCGCCCAGACCGCACCGAGCCCCAGGTAGGCGGCGGCGCCGGCCGCCCGATAGTCCATCTTCAAGTCGCTGCGGCGCGCCAGCGCACGCACCAGCAGGCCGCCGAACACCAGTGACAGGCCCCAGTTAAGCAAGGAGGCCAGCATCGAAATCAGCGCCACCCAGCACACCGCCGAGCGGCCGTTCTTTGGTACACGGGCCAGGCGGTCGATCAGCCGTGCCGCCGGTGGCGAGCTGGCCACCACATAGCCGCCGATGACCACGAAGGCCATCTGCATGGTGAACGGGATCAAGCTCCAGAAACCATCGCCAAAGGCCTTGGCGGTATCGGTGGGTTTCCCTCCCATGGCCAGGGCGCCGAGCGACACCAGCATCACCGCCAGGGCGGCGAATACCCAGGAATCGGGGAACCAGCGCTCGGCCCAGTTCGAGCAGCGCAGGGCAAAACGGGCGGAGCGGCTGTCTTGGATATCAGCGGCCACTTGTGACTTCCTTTTATTGGTTTTGTGAGTTGGATCAGTAGCTAGCAAAAAGCACAAAACCCTGTGGGAGCGGGCTTGCCCGCGAATGCTTTGGTCGATTCACCATTGCATTCGCGGGCAAGCCCGCTCCCACAGGGTCGGCGGTGGGGCCCTAGAACGTCATTTCCTTCACGTCATCCGGCACGATCAGCTTGCCGGCGGTCTTCGCGATGATCTCTTCAACGCTCACCCCCGGTGCGGTCTCGCGCAGGATGAAGGCGCCGTCTTCGATCTCCAGGTAGGCCAGGTCGGTGAGCACCTTGCGAATGCAGCCAGCACCGGTCAATGGCAGGCTGCAGCGCGGCAGCAACTTGGACTCGCCGTCCTTGGAGGCGTGGGTCATGGTGACGATGATGTTCTCGGCACCGGCGACCAGGTCCATGGCACCGCCCATACCCTTGACCAACTTGCCCGGGATCATCCAGGAGGCGATGTTGCCTTCCACGTCCACCTCAAAGGCACCGAGCACTGTGAGGTCGACGTGACCGCCTCGGATCATGGCGAAGGATTGCGCCGAGTCGAAGATCGACGCGCCGCAGCGGGCAGTGACGGTCTGCTTGCCGGCGTTGATCATGTCGGGGTCGATCGTGCTTTCGGTGGGGAATTCGCCCATGCCAAGTAGGCCGTTTTCCGACTGCAGCATCACGTCCATATCGGCCGGTACATAATTGGCCACCAGGGTCGGAATACCGATGCCGAGGTTGACGTAGTAGCCGTCCTGCAGTTCACGGGCGACGCGTTGCGCCATCTGTTCGCGGGTCAATGCCATGGTCAGGATCTCTTTGTTGTTCTGATGGGCGGCGCTCAGGCCTTGACGGTGCGCTTTTCGATGCGTTTTTCGAAGGTGCCGACGATCACCCGGTCGACGAAGATGCCCGGGGTATGGATTTCACTGGGCAGCAGCACGCCTGGCTCGACGATCTCTTCCACTTCGACCACGGTGATCTTGCCGGCGGTGGCGGCCAGCGGGTTGAAGTTTTGCGCGGTGTTGCGGTACACCACGTTGCCATAGTGGTCGGCCTTCCAGCCTTTGACGATGGCGAAATCACCGGTGATGGATTCTTCGAGGATGTACTTGCGACCCTTGAATTCGCGCACTTCCTTGCCTTCGGCCACCGGAGTGCCATAGCCGGTGGCGGTATAGAACGCCGGGATGCCCGCACCACCGGCGCGCATTTTTTCGGCCAGGGTGCCTTGAGGGGTGAGTTCCACGTCCAATTCGCCGCTGAGCAACTGGCGTTCGAATTCGGCGTTCTCGCCCACATAAGAGGCAATCATCTTGCGGATCTGCCGGTCTTCCAGCAGCACGCCCAGGCCAAAACCGTCGACGCCGCAGTTGTTGGAAACCACGGTGAGGCCCTTGACGCCACGGCGTTTGATTTCTGCGATGAGGTTTTCCGGGATGCCGCACAGGCCGAAGCCGCCGGCCAGTACCGTCATGTTGTCGGTCAGGCCTTCAAGGGCCTGTTCATAGGTTGCTACGCGCTTGTCCAGTCCGGCCATGCTGATCCGCCTTTTGTAGTTGTTGACCGACGAGGCTGTCGGTGAGCGTGTAGATGCATCTTCACCGCTGGCGACTGATTTGTTAATTTTGATTTCGTCATCGATTGATAACTTTTTCAAAATAACCCGTGAGCCCGCCATGAACGTCAAGCAACTGCGCGCCTTCGTCGCCGTGGCCAAGTACCAGAGCTTCGCCCAGGCGGGCGAGCATCTGCATGTGTCCCAACCGGCCCTGAGCCTGACCATCAAGGCGCTGGAGGACAACCTCGGCGGCGCCCTGCTCACCCGCACCACCCGCAGCGTCAGCCTGACGGCCGAAGGCGAAGTGCTGTTGCCGCTGGCCCGGCGCCTGCTGGCCGACTGGGACGATACCGAAGAGATGCTACGCCAGCGTTTCACCCTGCAACTGGGGCGGGTTTCGGTGGCGGCCATGCCGGCCTTTGCCGGCAACTTGCTCCCGCATACGCTAAAGGTGTTTCGCCAGCGCTACCCGAAGGTCAACGTCACCGTGCACGACGTGATCAACGAACAGGTGTTGGAACTGGTACGCCACCGCCGCGTCGAACTGGGCATTGGTTTCGAGCCGGAAAATACCGAAGGCCTGCGCTTCTACCCACTGTACCTGGACCGTTTCGTCGCCGTGGTGCCGGCCGATTCGCCACTGGCCTTGCATGGCGAAGTCAGCTGGGCGCAGTTGCTGGCCGAAGATTTCATCGCACTGCAACGCCCTTCGGCCGTGCGCTTGCTGCTGGAGCAGAATGTCGCGGCGCAGCACGGCAAACTGGCGGTGGCGTTCGAAAGCCACCAGCTGTCGACCGTCGGCCGCATGGTCGCCAACGGCCTGGGCGTCAGCGCAGTGCCAGCGCTGTGCATCAAGCAGATGCAGGAACTGGGCGCGCGCTGCATCACACTGGTCGAGCCCGCCGTCGAACGGCGCATCGGCGTGATTGCCCTTGGCGACCACAAACTGTCCACGGCAGCCCAGGCGCTGCTGGAGGTACTGCTTTCCCATACCCAGACTCCGGAGGTGACATGCGATACGTGAAACTGGCAGGTAGCGACGTGCCGGCCATTGGCCAGGGCACTTGGTACATGGGCGAGGATCCTGCTCGCAGGGCCGCTGAGGTTGCTGCCCTGCAGCAAGGCATCGAGCTGGGCATGGGCCTGATCGACACCGCCGAAATGTATGCCGAAGGTGGCGCCGAGGAAGTGGTCGGCCAGGCCATCGCCGGGCGGCGTGATCAGGTGTTCCTCGTCAGCAAAGTGTATCCGCACAATGCCAGCCAAGGTGGTGTGCCTGCTGCCTGTGAGCGCAGCCTCAAACGCCTGGGCACCGATGTCATCGACCTGTACCTGCTGCACTGGCGTGGCCAGTACCCCTTGGAAGAAACCGTGGAGGCGTTCAAGCGCTTGCGCGAAGAGGGCAAGATCCGCCGCTGGGGCGTTTCCAATTTCGATGTCGATGACTTGCGCGCGCTGCACAACCCCGAGTGCGCCACCAACCAGGTGCTGTACAACCCGGTGCAGCGCGGCATCGAGTTCGACCTGCTGCCGTGGAGCCGGCAACGCGGTTTGCCGATCATGGCCTACTGCCCGTTGGCCCAGGCTGGTCATCTGTTGCAGCATCCACTGTTGAGCGAGATTGCCGAGCGGCACGGCGCATCGCCGGCGCAGGTCAGCTTGGCCTGGGTTACGCGCGATGACGGCGTGATTGCCATTCCCAAGGCGGTGGCGCCTGAACACGTGCGGTTGAATGCAGCGGCGGGGGCGTTGACCTTGACCAGCGAGGATCTGCGGGCGATTGATCGGGCGTTTCCGGCGCCGACACGCAAGCAGCATTTGGCGATGGTGTGAAACTTACCGGCCTCTTCGCGGGGCAAGCCCGCTCCCACAGGTACGGCGCAGGACCTGAACCTGTGGGAGCGGGCTTGCCCCGCGAAGAGGCCGGTGAATTCAGTGAAAATCCCGGCTGCGGACATCCAGTCCCTGCAACAAGGGGCTGATGTCCTCCAGCCGCCGGGCAATCAGGTGTCTGACCCCCTTCTCCTGTTCCAACCGCCCGCTCACCTTGAGCAATTGCGACCCGACCAGCGCCCGCCTTTGCCGCTCGGCCAGATCACGCCACACCACCACATTGACCATGCCGAATTCGTCTTCAAGGGTCACGAAAGTTACCCCGCTGGCAGTCTGCGGCCGCTGACGCCCTACCACCAGACCGGCCACGGCGACTGCATCGCCATGCTCGACCCCCTCCAGCTCACCCGAGCTGCGACAGCCCAAGGCGCGCAGCCGCGGGCGCAATAACGTCAGCGGATGTGGGCCGAGGGTCGTGCCCAGGGTCTGGTAGTCGGCCACCAGATCCTCGCCGACGGTTGGCGCCGGCAATGCCACTGCAACCTCAGGTGCTGCCTCGACTTCTGCGAACAACGGCAACTGCGGCTGCACGGCGGCCACCTGCCAACGTGCCTGATGGCGGTCGCTGGCAAGTGCACGTAAAGCGCCAGCATCGGCCAATCGGGCCCGGGCCCTGCTGTCGAGCCCGGCGCGCAGGCACAGATCTTCAACATCGCGCCACGGCCTGTCGGACCTGGCCGCTTCCAACCGCCTGGCATCGGCTTCGGCGAAACCGCGAATCTGGCGCAGCCCCAGGCGGATGGCCAGGCCCTCTTCAGCGACGGGCTCCAGTGTGCAATCCCATTGACTCTGAAACACGTCCACCGGCCGCACTTCGATGCCCTGTCGCCGCGCCTCTTGCAGCAGTTGATCGGGGCTGTAGAAGCCCATCGGCCAGCTGTTGACCAAGGCGCAGGTAAAAATCGCCGGTTCATGGCATTTGAGCCAGCTGCTGGCATAGCACAACAAGGCGAAACTGGCCGCGTGCGATTCGGGGAAGCCATAGCTGCCAAAGCCTTTGATCTGCTCGAAGATGCGCTCGGCAAAGGTCAGGTCGTAACCGTTGCGCAACATGCCCTGCACCAACCGCGCGCGGTGAGGTTCCAGGCCGCCATGGCGTTTCCAGGCGGCCATGCTACGGCGCAGCTGGTCCGCCTCGCCGGGGCTGTAGTCCGCGGCGACCATGGCCAGTTCCATCACCTGTTCCTGGAACAACGGCACGCCCAAGGTGCGCGCGAAAACCTCCTTGAGTTTCTCCGATGGGTAGGTCACCGGCTCCTGCTTCAAGCGCCTGCGCAGGTAGGGATGGACCATGTCGCCCTGGATCGGCCCTGGGCGCACGATGGCCACCTCGATCACCAGGTCGTAAAAGGTCGTGGGTTTGAGCCGTGGCAGCATGGCCATCTGCGCGCGTGATTCGATCTGGAACACGCCCATGGTCTCGGCGCGGCTGATCATCGCGTAGGTGGCCGGGTCTTCACTGGGGATGGTCGCCAGGGTCAGGCGCCGACCACGGTGGCGTTGCAGCAGGTCGAAACAGCGGCGCAAGGCGCTGAGCATGCCCAGGGCCAACACATCGACCTTGAGCAGGCCCACCATGTCCAGGTCGTCCTTGTCCCACTGGATGACCGTGCGTTCGGCCATGGCGGCGTTTTCCACCGGCACCAGATGATCCAGTGGCTGCTCGGAAATGACAAAGCCCCCCGGGTGCTGGGACAGGTGGCGCGGAAAGCCGATCAGCTCGCCAGCCAGCACCAGGATGCGCCGCAACGAAGGGCTGCCAGGTTCGAAACCGGCCTCGGCCAGACGCTGCTCGTCGGGGATGCGGTCGCTCCAGCGGCCACAACATTTAGCCAGAGCGTCCACCTGATCGGCAGGCAAGCCCAGCACCCGCGCCACATCACGTACCGCGCCGGCAGCGTGGTAGGTATTGACCACTGCCGTGAGCGCTGCGCGATGCCGGCCATAGCGCCGGAATACGTACTGGATGACTTCTTCGCGGCGGTTGTGCTCGAAGTCCACGTCGATGTCCGGCGGTTCGTTGCGCTCGCGGGACAGGAAGCGCTCGAACAGCAGCCGATGCTCCATAGGGTCGAGTTCGGTGATACCGAGCACGAAACACACCACCGAGTTGGCCGCAGAACCACGGCCTTGGCAAAGGATATGCTGGTCACGGGCAAAGGCGACGATGTCGTGTACGGTCAGAAAGTAGCTTTCGTAGCCCAATTCTTCGATCAGTGCGAGTTCCTTGGCCAGCACGTCCCGCACCTTGTCGCTCGGCCCCGAGGGCCAGCGCTGCGGCAGGCCACGCTCGCACAACTCGCGCAGCCAGCTGGCAGGTGTTTGGCCGTCCGGCACCAGCTCATGCGGGTATTGGTAGCGCAATTCACTGAGGTCGAACTGGCAACGCTCGGCAATGCCGATGCTTTCTGACAACAGATCGGGCGGATAAAGCTCGGCCAATTGCTCACGCGTACGCAGGTGGCGTTCGCCATTGGCGAACAGGAAACGCCCGGCGTCGGCGACGTTGCAGTGTTGGCGGATGGCGGTCATGCAATCCTGCAAGGCCCGCCGACCACGTACGTGCATGTGCACGTCACCACAGGCGACGGCACGGATGCCCAGTTGCTGCGCCAAGCCGCGCAATTGGACCAGGCGCTTTTCATCATCACTGCCGCGGTGCAGGTGCACGCCTAGCCACAGCCGCTCGCCGAACAAGCTGCGCAGCCATTGGCCTGGTGTCGGGTCGCTGGGGTCTTCGGCAATCCACAACGCCAGAAGCCCCTGGTGGTGCTGGTGCAGATCATCGCTGAACAGCTGGTAATCGCCCTTCTCCGCGCGCCGTCGCGCACGGGTAATCAGCGCACACAGGTTCTGGTAACCCGTGAGGTTCTCCACCAGCAGCACCAGCTTCGGGCCGTCCTGCAGGCGTACTTCACTGCCGACGATCAAGCGTAACTGTTGCGCCTTGGCGGCCTGCCAGGCACGTACGATGCCAGCCAGAGTGCACTCATCGGTGATCGCCAGGGCTTGGTAGCTCTGTTCCTGGGCACGGCGGAACAATTCTTGCGCGCTGGATGCGCCGCGCTGAAAGCTGAAGTTGGACAAGCAATGCAGTTCGGCATACGCAGGCGTATTCATGCGAACCATCCCTGCAGCCACAGCGGGCCAGGTTGCGCCAGGTCGCGGTAGGCCCAGCCTCGCAGCCCTTCACGGGTTTCGATGCGGTAATAGTCACGGCGTACATCGCCACCGTCCCACCAACCCGACTCGATACGCTCGGCCTGCCCGAGCAATGTGTGGGCGTTGGCGTCCAATGCCTGTGGCTGGGGCAACAACCAGCCAGGGCGGCTCCCCGGCAGCGCTGACAGGCTGCCCTGAGCACCCTGCTCGGCAAGCTGCCAGGCACATTCGGGGCGGTGGTCGGCTTCGGCCCGCAGGCCCTTGACTGCTTCGTCGCCCAGCCGCGCGCGTAAGCGTTCACGCAATTGCTCCCAGGGCTGGGCCTGCTGGGCACGGGGATCGAACAGCGCCTGGTGCTGAGGCACGAACGCTGGCAGGTCATCGGCGACCAAGCGCAGGTTGCGTACCGGGGCCGGGATGCGCAGGGGCTCCAGACGCCCGCGGGCCAGTTCGAACAGCATCGCCGGATCACGCTCGGCGGCCAACAGACCAACCTGTAGCTGTGTGTCCGCTCCTTCGGCATGCTCCAGGTGCAGGCAGAAACGCTGCACGCCGCAATCACGCCCGGCGAGGAATGCGCCAAGGTCATTGAGCATGCGCCGCAGCGGGAACAGCAGCGCCTGGTGTGATTCGACGTCGAAATTGAGTTCCAGACGCGTTTCGAATCGGTCAGGCGGCTGATAAAAATCCAGCCCCAAGGTACGCAGGCCAAGCAACTGGTCCAGGTGCAACTGCACCTGGGCGCTAAAACGCCTGGCCAGGGCATCACGCGGCATGGCCAGCACCTGACCGAGCTGGTGCAGGCCCATGCGGGCAAAGGCTTCGGCGGCATCGATGGGCAGCCCTATCCGCGCGATGGGCATGCGCGCCAATGCGACGCGGGTATCCTCGGCGCATGTCACCGCCAGGCCGTCATGACCGTTGGCTAACATGCGCGCCGCAACCGGGTTGGTGGCCAGGACGATGCGCTGGCGCAAGCCCAACGCTTTCAGCTCTTCACGTAGGCGAGCCTCGAACAACGGCCAGGGGCCAAACAGCTTCAGGCTGGAACCCACTTCCAGCAACAGGGCGCGCGGATAGTGCAGGCTGACCTGTGCGCTGTAGCGATAGGCCCAGGCGGCGAGCAACTGCTGCAGTTGTTCGATACGCGAGGCATCGGCTTCGACGCAGGTGAAACCATCGGCCAAGGCACGGGCGGCTGTAAGTGTTTGCCCGGCGCGCAAGCCAAGTGCGGCCGCCTGCGGGTTGACAGCCTGCAGGACACGCCGTTGCAGGGGACCGCCAATCAGCGCCAGTGGCGTATCAGCGTCATCGCGTTCGCGCAGGATCGAGTCAAGCGCCAGTTGTGGCAAGAGGATGCAAGCCCAGAGCATACATCAGCCCAACCCTGGGCTAGCAATGGCTGCAGCGGGCGGCATGCCGCCTCGGCACTTGAGCACGCGCCATTGTGCGGGCCGAGTGTCGATGGCAATGCGCAGCGCTGCCGGGGAAGGGTTGTGCGCCGCCTGCTGTGGCCGGCAGGCGAAAGCCAGCGCCTGGCCGGTTTCGGCCGCCACCTGCAAGCGGCGCAGGGCACGATCATCAGCGCGATCCGGCCAGCACAAGACGGCGGCGCAACTGCCAGAGCGCAAGCATTGTTCAGCCGCCCAGAGCGCGTCGGCCGGTTCGGCATCGACCTGGACCAGCCAGCGCAGATCCACGCCAGCCGCCTGCCAGGCCGGCGGATAAGGAATGAAAGGCGGCGCTACCAGCACCACCCTCCCACTGTCGGCTGTCAGCCGTGCCAACGTTGGCCACAGCAGGTGTAGCTCGCCGCAGCCAGGGCTTGCCAGCAGCAACTCGCTGAGCGCCGCCGCCGGCCAGCCGCCCTCCGGCAGGTGCTGGTCAAGCAGGACATGGCCCGTGGGCTGCAACCCGGTCGGTCGCGCCTGAACTTGCCGACCGCGCCAGACCTGGCGCTGATCCAGCAGCCGATCGAGATCGACTACCGCGCCCATCAGTCACGCCTCAACAGGCCGCAGAACACACCTTCAATGAAGAACTCGCGTTCGGGGCCCACCTCGATCGGCGCATAGGCCGGGTTGCGCGGCAACAGCCGGTAGCCGCCAGCTAGGCGTTGCAGGCGTTTGATGGTGACCTCCCCGTCCAGGCGCGCGACCACGATCTGGCCATCACGGGCATCACGCTGCTGGAGGATACCCACCAGGTCGCCGTCGAAGATCCCGTCATCAACCATCGAGTCGCCGCGCACCTTGAGCAGGTAGTCGGGCGTGCGGCGGAACAAGCTAGGGTCGAGCAGCAACTGTTCGTGAATACCCAGGTCGGGGCCGATCGGCGCACCTGCCGCCACCTGGCCCAGCACGGGGACTTCGAGGATCTCCGGGCGACGCAACGGCTCGGCCAGGCGGATACCCCGCGCCTGGTTGGGTGTGACGTCGATGTAACCGGCCTGACACAGGGCGGTGATGTGCTTGCGTGCGACGCTGCGCGAAGCGAAACCGAAGCGGCTGGCGATGTCGGCAAGGCTCGGTGGCTGGCCGTGATCGCCGATACGTTCACGGATGAAGTCGAGGATTGCGCGGCGTTTGGGAGTCAGATTGTCCATGGAGCACATTTGTACTCTTTTCGTGATGCGCTGAACAGCCCCCTTCGTCGTCAGGTTTGGTTATCATCCCCTGGCTTAAGTTTTTAACCAGATGGATACCTGATGCTGACTGCCCTGCTGTTCGACCTCGACGGAACCCTGACCGACACCGACACCCTGCACTTGCAGGCTTTCCGGCAGCTGCTGCGCGAGCATGACGGCCGTGAGCTGACCCAGGCGCAGTTCGATGCCCAGGTCAGTGGGCGCGCCAATGGGCCGTTGTTCGCCGACTTGTTTCCGCAGGCCAGCACGGTGGACTGCCTGGCGCTGGCCGCTCGCAAGGAGGCCCTGTTCCGCGAGCTGGCCCCGGCGCTCGCACCCATGCCGGGCTTGTTGCGCCTGCTGGAGCATGCCGAGGCGAACGGGATCGGCATGTGCGTGGTGACCAATGCACCCCGGCTCAATGCCGAGCACATGCTGTCGGCCATGGGGCTTGGCGCGCGTTTTGAGCATGTGCTGGTGGCTGAGGAACTGGTGCGGCCCAAACCAGACCCGCTGCCCTATCTGACCGGGCTTGAGTGTTTGGGCGCGGATGCCGGTCAGGCGTTGGCTTTCGAGGATTCGTTGCCGGGGGTGCAAGCTGCCAGCGGTGCGGGGATCTTCACGGTGGGGATTGCGACCACTCAGACACCCGAGCGCCTCTTGGCCGCCGGGGCGCAGCTGGTGGTGGATGATTTTGAGGATCCGCGATTGTGGTCGGTGATTGACGCGATGCGGGGGTGATTGCCTGGGGTGCTCGTCTTGGGCTTTGCAGTGTTCTTGAGATCGAGCGCCGCGCGGGCGGCGCTCGATTTATGCATCACTGAAACTCTTGCGTCATGCGCCCGGTCCCACACCATTCGTCGCCAGAAACAAGCCAACTGTCGATACACCCCTTCCCCACTCGACCACTACCTGAATCCCCCCAGCGCGGAGTCAGCCCATGAACCTCCCAAAACACCAAACCGTTTCCCGCAGCCAATGGCTAGCCGCCCGCCATCAGCTCTGGCTGCATGAAAAAGCCTTCACCCACCAGCGCGACGAACTGGCCGCCGCCCGCCGCGCCCTGCCCTGGGTCCAGGTCGAAAAACCCTACCGCTTCCACGGCCCGGACGGCGATCGGACCCTGGCCGACCTGTTCGCCGGTCGCAGCCAACTGCTGCTCTACCACTTCATGTTCGCCGAAGGCTGGAGCGAAGGCTGCCCCGGGTGCTCGTTTCTCGCTGACCATTTCGACGGCGCCAACCTGCACCTGGCCCATCACGACGTATCGCTGGTCGCCGTGTCGCGCGCGCCCTATGCCGAGTTCCAGGCGTTTCGCCAGCGCATGGGCTGGCGCTTCCCCTGGTTCTCGTCGAACGGCAGCAACTTCAATGAAGACTTCGGCGTGAGCATCGCCAATCTGGGCGAGCGGCAGTACAACTACGAGCCCTACACCGGTGACGAGAGCGAACTACCGGGCCTGAGCGCCTTCTACCGGGACCCGGACGGCACGGTCTTCCACACCTACTCCACCTATGCCCGCGGGCTGGACATACTGGTCAACACCTACAATTTCCTCGACATCGCACCGCTTGGGCGCAACGAGGAAGGGACCATGGACTGGGTGCGGCATCACGATCGCTATGAAGGGCAAACCGGGAAGCCGCACTGCTGCCATGAATGACGGGGTCAGCCCCTGACGCCCAACATGCCGCGCTCGACGATGAAGTCGATCACCGCCTGCAGGCCCTCGCCTTTCTTCAGGTTGCTGAAGGTCCACGGGCGCTGCGGGCGCATGCGCTGGGTGTCGCGCTCCATCACTTCCAGGGAGGCGCCGACATAGGGCGCCAGGTCGGTCTTGTTGATCACCAGGAAATCCGACTTGGTGATGCCGGGGCCGCCCTTGCGCGGGATCTTCTCGCCTTCGGCAACGTCGATGACGTAGATGGTCAGGTCAGCCAGTTCCGGGCTGAAGGTGGCGCTGAGGTTGTCGCCGCCGCTTTCGACAAAGATCACTTCGAGGTTGCCGAACTTGCGCGCCAGGCCTTCCACCGCGGCCAGGTTCATCGAAGCATCCTCGCGGATGGCGGTGTGCGGGCAGCCGCCGGTCTCGACGCCGACGATGCGTTCGGGCTCCAGGGCACCGGCCTCGGTAAGGATGCGCTGGTCCTCCTTGGTGTAGATGTCGTTGGTGACCACGGCGATCTGGTAGTGATCACGCATGGCCTTGCACAGGCATTCGAGCAGCGCGGTCTTGCCGGAGCCGACCGGGCCGCCGACACCGACGCGCAGGGGTTGCTGATAGCTTTGCATAGTGGCAGTCCTCAGGAACGGAACAAACGTGTGTATTGGGTTTCATGACGCGATGAGGCAATGGCCAGCAGCGGCAGGCCGCCGCCGAGCTGGTCGTCGCCAAGGGTCAACGCTTGGTCGATGACCTCGGGCAAGGCTGCGCTCAGGTCGCGCAGCAGGGTCTGCGCTGCCTGCTGGCCGAACGGTACCAGCTTGACGCCTGCCATCACCGCGCCCTCTAGCCAGGCGAAGGCATGCCCGAGGGCGAGCTGGCGCAGGGGGATCGACCAGTGCACGGCCAGCCAAGCCATGCCGCCCAGCTGGCTGAGTTCGAGGCTGGCGCGCCAAGCCGGGTCCTGACCCAGTTGCCAGCCATCGAGCAGGCGCGCCAGAGCGGCGCCGCGCTGCTGCTCTTCCAGGCGCAGCTCGGCGGTTTCGCGGTTGGCCAGCAGAAAGCGGCTCCAGCGCGCAAACGCCTCGGCATCGTCGACCTGGCAGGCGTGGTACAGGCGCGACAGGATTGGCCAGTCCAGGTAAGCGAGGGTGTCGTGCATCTGCTCGCGCTGCCAGGCAGCGAAGCCGGCGATGTCACGCACCCAGCCGGCCTCCACAGCCCACTCCAGGCCCTGCGAGTAAGTGAAGCCACCCACCGGCAAGCCGGGGCTGGCCAACTGCAGCAGGCGCAGCAGTGCCAGGTCGCTGTTCATCAACCGGCCAGCACCAGTGCGGCACCGGCCAGCATGCCGCCACCAAAGGCTTTTTGCAGGCCGCTGTGGCGGCGCAGCAGGCAACCGAGGGCAAAGCCGACTACCAGCAGCAAGCCGCTGACGGTGACGAAACCGGCGCTGAACAGCCAGAACGCGCTGGGTGTCGCTTCCACGCCATGGGCCCAGCCATGGAACAGGGCAAATACTGGCATGGCCAGTGCCAGCAGCATCTGGCGGCTGGGCAGCAGTATGGCGACGGCGGCCACCAGCACGGAGACAGCAATCACGGTTTCCATGCCCAGCATGCCGCCGTACAGATGGCCGCACACGGCACCGGCGAACATGGCTGCCAATGTCGCCAGTGGCAGGGTCAGGTTGCGTCGGGTCAGCGCTGCCAGCACGCCAGTGCCCAGCAACATCAGCAGGTGGTCCAGCCCAGTCAGCGGGTGCAGCAGGCCATCGTGCAGCGGGTTGCTGTCGTGGCCCGGGTGGGCGAAGGCCGGCAGTGCGACCATCAGCAGGACAAGGGCGAGTGTTTTTTTCATTGTGGGCTCCAAGGGCAGTTCAGGAATGGGCTGGCAGGCGCACGAACGGGTGATCGTTGCCATGACCGTGACTGTGCGCAGCGCTTTGATAGGCCCCGGCTTCCGGCTCGAACGGTGCCTGCTCGGCCTCCACTGTCAGGCCCAGGCCACGCAGCATGTCGTCGAGCACGTAGTCGTGCTGGTAACGCAGCAGGCCCTGCTCGATCTGCAAGGGTACGTGGCGGTTCCCCAGGTGATAGGCCGCACGGGCAAGCAGGTGGGGGTCGCTGCAGCGCACGGTCGAAACCGCTTCGGGGGCCGCGAGCACGCGCACCACCTGGTTACCGGCAGCATCGGCGAGTAGTTCGCCACCGCGTAACAGGTGACCGCGTTCGAGCATCAGGCCGGCCTCGCGTCCATCGTCGAGGGTCACCCGCAAGCGACTCTTGATACGGCTGTCGACGTCCAGGGTAACGGTGCCGGTGACCGTGTCGGCTTCAGCGATGCGGCGGGTCAGGACAATCATCTTCGCTCCTTCAAAACAGAAAATAACGCTGGGCCAGCGGCAGTTCGCGGGCCGGTTCGCACGCCAGCAATTCACCGTCAGCGCGCACCTGGTAGGTTTGCGAGTCGACTTCGATCACCGGTTGCAGGGTGTTGTGGACCATGTCGGCCTTGCGCACCCGACGGCAGCCGTGGGCCACCCCGATCAGGCTCTGCAGCCCGAGCTGCTGGGCCAGGCCAGCGTCCATGGCGGCCTGGGGCAGAAAGGTCATGCGCGTGGCATGGCGGGCCGCGCCGAGGGCGCCGAACATTGGCCGGTAATGCACCGGTTGCGGGGTCGGGATCGAGCCGTTGATGTCGCCCATGGGCGCAGTGACGATCATCCCGCCCTTGATCACCAACGCCGGCTTGACCGCGAAGAATGCCGGCGACCAGAGCACCAGGTCGGCCAGTTTGCCGGCTTCCACCGAGCCGACTTCATGGGCGATGCCATGGGTCAGCGCCGGGTTGAGGGTGTACTTGGCGATGTAGCGCTTGACCCGGAAGTTGTCGCTGTAGTGGGTGTCCGGCGCCAGCGGGCCGCGCCGCACTTTCATCTGGTGCGCCACCTGCCAGGTGCGCAGCACCACCTCGCCGACCCGGCCCATGGCCTGCGAGTCGGACGAGGTCATGGCGAACGCGCCCATGTCGTGGAGGATGTCCTCGGCGGCGATGGTTTCGCGGCGAATGCGCGACTCGGCAAAGGCCACGTCCTCGGCGATGCTTGGGTCCAGGTGGTGGCAGACCATGAGCATGTCGAGGTGTTCATCGACGGTGTTGACCGTGTACGGCAGGGTCGGGTTGGTCGAGGATGGCAGCACGTTGGCCTGCCCCGCCGCGCGGATGATGTCCGGGGCATGGCCGCCACCGGCGCCTTCGGTGTGGAAGGTGTGGATGGTGCGGTCACCGATGGCGGCCAGTGTATCTTCGATGCAGCCGGACTCGTTGAGGGTGTCGGTGTGGATCGCCACCTGGATGTCCATTTCCTCGGCCACGCTCAGGCAACAGTCGATGGCAGCCGGGGTCGAGCCCCAGTCCTCGTGCAGCTTCAGGCCCACCGCACCGGCAGCGATCTGCTCGCGCAGCGCCTCGGGTTGCGATGCATTGCCCTTGCCCAGCAGCCCGATGTTGATCGGCAGGCAATCGGCGGCCTGGAGCATGCGGGCCAGGTACCAAGGACCGGGTGTGCAGGTGGTGGCGTTGGTACCGGTGGCCGGCCCGGTGCCGCCGCCGATGAAGGTAGTGACGCCACTGGTCAGCGCCTCCTCCACCTGCTGCGGGCAGATGAAATGGATGTGCGAGTCGACGCCGCCCGCCGTGACGATCTTGCCTTCGGCCGCGATCACTTCGGTGCCCGGGCCGACCGGCACGGTGACACCCGGCTGCACGTCGGGGTTGCCAGCCTTGCCGATCGCGGCGATGCGCCCGTGCTTGACGCCGATGTCGGCCTTGACGATACCCCAGTGGTCGATGATCAGGGCGTTGGTCAGGACCAGGTCCATGGCCTCGGCCGCGAGCATCTGGCCTTGCCCCATGCCGTCGCGGATGACCTTGCCACCGCCGAACTTCACCTCTTCACCATAAATGGTGAAGTCCTTCTCTACCTCCACCCACAGCGCGGTATCGGCCAGGCGCACCCGGTCGCCGACAGTGGGGCCGAACATGTCGGCATAGGCGCGGCGCGAAATACGGCTCATGCCCTGCCCTCCAGCGCACCCATCACCTTGCCCTGGAAGCCGTAGACCTCGCGCTTGCCGGCATAGGCCACCAGGTGAACGGTGCGTGACTGGCCCGGTTCGAATCGCACTGCAGTGCCAGCCGGGATGTCGAGGCGAAAGCCGCGGCTCGGTTCGCGGTCGAACACCAGCGCGTCGTTGACCTCATAGAAGTGGTAGTGCGAACCAACCTGCACCGGGCGGTCGCCATGGTTGGCCACGCTGACGCTGACCGTCTCGCGGCCGGCGTTGAGTTCGATGTCGCCGGCGGCGGTCTGGATTTCACCTGGGATCATGCTGGGCTCCTCGGCCAGGTCAGACGATGGGGTCATGCACGGTCACCAGCTTGGTGCCATCGGGGAACGTGGCTTCGACCTGCACGTCATGGAGCATCTCGGCGACACCGTCCATCACCTGTTCACGGCCGATCACTTCGCGGCCCAGGCTCATCAGCTCAGCCACAGTGCGGCCATCGCGGGCACCTTCGAGCACCGCGGCGCTGATCAGCGCCACCGCCTCCGGGTAGTTGAGCCTCAGGCCACGGGCCAAGCGCCGTTCCGCCAGCAATGCGGCGGTGAACAGCAGCAGTTTGTCTTTCTCTCTTGGGGTCAGCTCCATGGCGCTCTCTCAGGTGGCCCAGATCCGCGGCGGGCACGCTGGCAGGCCGAGGACGGCCGGCCGCAGCAGGTGCCAGAGCCGCTGCAGGGTGTGTTGCAAGTGTTGGTTGTCGTGGTCGAGCAGGCGGATAACCAGCAGCGAACCGAGCAAGGTTGCGCCTGCGGGGGTTTCGAGCTCATCGAGCAGGGTCCGCACCAGTTCCAGTACGCTGGGGCATGCCGGTGAGGCGCAGAAGGTCGCGAGCAGCGGGTGACCGCCGAGTTTGTCGAGTTGGCCGCCAGTGATGCGCAGGCGTTCGTGCAGGCCGGGGTCATTGGGCAATTCGATGCTCAGGCGGCTGTCCAATGCCCCCTGATCGAAGCGTTCGCCCATCACCGGGCGGCCCAGGCACAAGGTTTCCCAGGCCAGCAACCGGGCGCCGGGTTCGAGGGTGAAGCGGCTGTCGAGGCTGACACGGGCGCCGGAGAAAAAAATGCTGTCCTGCGGCAGCCACTCCAGCGTGCTACCGGCTTGCAGGTGAAAACGCTGGGCCAGCCATGCAGTGGGGCCAATGCTGCGGTAGAACTTGCTGGCGCCAGGCATGGTCAGCAGTGCATGGCTGCCAGGTTCCAGATGAATGTCCAGTTCCAGCCGGTCACCAGCGACGATTCCACCGGGTGGGTGCAGCACATAAACGTGGCACGGCGCACCCTCCGGGTAGAACGGGCGCTGCACCAAAAGCGGGCCGAAATGCCGACGCGCACCAAGGCGGGTCACGCCATTGCGCTCGATGAAGCGCAGCTGCAGGTGGGCGCTCCATCCTGCATCCCCATCAGATTGTTCCAGGTGCTCTCCCAGCAACATCCTATAGCCCCTGATATACGTGGCCCGCAGCCATTATGAGGGTCAGGCCGGCGCATCCTCGTGTTGCTGGCCTGACCACTCGATCAAATACGATGGATGGGGATATAGCAGGTTGCGGGCCAACTCCGCAGGTGAAGGCTCATGAAACCTCAAGGCGATGGCTCTGGCATAGGGCATACAAGCGTGAGACGCACAGTGTGAGGGCGGCACTTGGCCCTCTTTCGGTGCTGCGCTAAAGTCTGCCTTCAACCTTCGGCCAAGGAATCGCCATGCCTCTCGCCCCCGCCATCCCGGTCCTGCGGATTTTCTCTGTCGACAAGGCCAAGGAGTTCTATCTGGACTTCCTGGGTTTTCAGCTGGATTGGGAGCACCGCTTCAGCCCGGACCTGCCGCTTTATGCGCAAATCCACCGCGACGGGCTGATCCTGCACCTGAGCGAACATCACGGCGACGCCTGCCCGGGCTCGACCGTATTCGCCCGCACAAAAGAACTGCTGGCGCTGGAGCGCGAGCTGCAGGACAAACAGTACGGTTATGCCCGTCCTCAGTCATCCCGTGTCGACTGGGGCCTGGAGATGCTGGTTCGCGATCCGTTCGGCAACCTGTTGCGCTTCTGCCAGCAGATCGACGACGAGGCCGCACAATGAAAGCATTGGGCAAGCGCGAGCTGGCGCGCCTGGAGCGTGAACTGATCGCCTGCCTGACCGATGCGTGCGAAGCCGCCAAGGCGGAAATTGTCGGGTTCACTTGGCTGACGCATCGGCTGGAGCCTGACCAGTTCCCGGCCAGCCTGCGCATTACCTGGGTCTTCGAGCGTGAGACCGACAAGGCCGCAGCCCTGGCAGGCGAGGCTAAAGCGCGCATGCTCACGCTCAGCGCCCAGGCCCTCGACGACGCTGGCATTCAGCTGGATCACCCTGCATGGCATGTGCGCTTCGACAGCGAAGAGGCTTGCGTTCGTGGTCATGCTGGGGATTGGAACAGGCGACTGGCGGCTAGCCACTGAAAATCTGCCGTCAAGCGCCCGCTGCCCCACCCAATTCGTGACTGGCCGTTCCCGATCCGCGACGGATGTATTATCGTGGCGTGGTGCGCATATAACAGCAGCCCGAGCGATCGGGCACTTGCAAGACAAACGAGGGTGTCATGAGTAACGAGATTAACTGGGACAAGCTTGGCTTCGACTACATCAAGACTGACAAGCGCTACCTGTCCGTGTTTCGCGATGGCGAGTGGGACAAAGGCACCCTGACCGAAGACAATGTGCTGCACATCAGTGAAGGCTCCACCGCCCTGCACTACGGCCAGCAGTGCTTCGAGGGCATGAAGGCCTACCGTTGCAAGGATGGCTCCATCAATCTGTTCCGCCCTGACCAGAACGCCCTGCGTATGCAGCGCAGCTGCGACCGCCTGCTGATGCCGCGCGTACCGACCGAACAGTTCATCGAAGCCTGCAAGCAGGTGGTCAAGGCCAACGAGCGATTTGTTCCGCCCCACGGCAAGGGCGCGCTGTACCTGCGTCCTTTCGTCATTGGTGTAGGGGATAACATCGGTGTGCGCACCGCACCCGAGTTCATCTTCTCGATCTTTGCCATCCCGGTCGGCTCGTACTTCAAGGGCGGCATGACCCCGCACAAGTTCCTGATTTCCGATTACGACCGCGCCGCTCCACAGGGTACGGGCGCCGCCAAGGTCGGTGGCAACTATGCCGCGAGCCTGCAGCCGGGCTACGAGGCCAAAAAAGCCGGTTTCGCCGACTGCATCTACCTCGACCCGCTGACCCACAAGAAGATCGAGGAAGTTGGTTCTGCGAACTTCTTCGGCATCACTGCCAACAACGAATTCGTTACCCCGAAGTCGGCCTCCGTACTGCCAGGTATCACCCGCCTGTCGCTGATGGAGCTGGCCGAATCGCGCCTGGGCCTGAAAGTGATCGAAGGCGATGTCGAGATCAACAACCTCGAGCGCTTCATCGAAGCCGGTGCCTGTGGCACCGCTGCGGTGATCACCCCGATCGGTGGCATCCAGTACAACGGCAAATTGCATGTGTTCCATAGCGAAACCGAAGTCGGCCCGGTTACCCAAAAGCTCTACAACGAGCTGACCGGCATCCAGAGCGGTGACGTCGAAGCGCCAGCCGGCTGGATCGTCAAGGTCGCCTGAGCCGCCGCGCCACGCTGAACCACGGGGCATGCCAGTCGCTGGCATGCCCCGTTTTGTTTTGCTGCGGCGCAGATGAATTTTTCTTAAATCGCCGTTTGGCTATTCTTTGGCACAATCAAGTCTCCAATAGACGCCCAGGAACCAGCATGCCACGCGTACTGACCATCGAAGACGACGCCGTCACCGGCCAGGAAATCGTCGCCGAACTCTCCAGCCACGGCCTGGATGTGGATTGGGCCGACAACGGCCGCGAGGGCCTGGCCAAGGCCATCGCCGGCGGTTACGACCTGATCACCCTGGACCGCATGCTGCCCGAGGTCGATGGGCTGACCATCGTCACCACCCTGCGCAACCTGAAGATCGCCACGCCGATCCTGATGATCAGCGCCCTGTCCGACGTCGACGAGCGCGTGCGCGGCCTGCGCGCCGGTGGTGACGACTACCTGACCAAACCGTTCGCTTCGGACGAAATGGCCGCGCGGGTGGAAGTGCTGCTACGACGCAACAGTGTGCCAATGACCCAGACCCGCCTGCAGGTTGCCGACCTGCAGCTTGACCTGATCAGTCACGAGGCCCGCCGAGGCGAGCTGACGCTCAACCTGCTGCCCACCGAATACAAACTGCTGGAGTACCTGATGCGCCACAGCGGCCAGGTGATCACGCGGATGATGATCTTCGAGGAAGTCTGGGGTTACCATTTCGACCCCGGCACCAACCTGATCGATGTACACATCGGCCGCCTGCGCAAGAAGATCGATTCCCCCGGGCAGTCGCCGCTGATCCGTACCGTTCGGGGCTCGGGCTATGCCATTGCTGAACCCGTCTAAAGGCTGGAGCTCCTCGACCAGCCGCCTGCTGGCGTTGTACAGCTTCCTGTTCGTGGCCTGGAGCAGCATCCTCATGGGGGTGCTGTACTTCGAGGTATCCAGCTACCTGAACAAGCTCACTCGCCACTCCATGCTGCAGCGCCAACACCTGTTCGCGCACATGAGTGGCAAACAGCTGGACGACGCCCTGATCGCCAGCCAGGCGTTCGAGGAGCGCGCGTTTGACGCCTACGGCCTGTTCGACGCGAAGCTCAACCCGATCGGCGGGCGTATCCGCGCCATTCCGCCGGAGCTGGGCATGGATGGCAAGGTGCACGAGCTCAAGCGCTGCCTGGACGCCGATGACCCGCATATGCCGCGTGACAGCTGCGACGCGGTGGCGATCAAGGTTCAGGACGGCCGCTGGCTGGTGCTGTTCCGCGATAATGGTTCACTGTTCGTGGTCACCCGCATCATCCTCGATGCGTTGCTGTGGGGCATCTCCCTGACCCTGATCCCCGGTTTTGCCGGCTGGTACCTGCTGCGCCGCAGGCCCCTGAAGCGCATCCGCGCGATCCAGGCCCAGGCTGAGTTGATCGTCGCCGGCGACCTGACCCACCGCCTGCCGCTGTCGGCACGGCGCGACGAACTGGACATGCTGGCTGCCATCGTCAACGCCATGCTCGACCGTATCGAACGGCTGATGCATGAGGTCAAGGGCGTGTGCGACAACATTGCCCATGACCTGCGCACACCCCTGACCCGCTTGCGCGCACAGCTGTACCGCATTCGCCAGCAGAGCGCGGTGGACTCACCGCAGGCCGAGGCGCTGGACCAGGCCATCGGCGAAACCGATACCCTGATGGCGCGTTTTCGCGGCTTGCTGCGTATCAGTGAATTGGAAGATCGCCAGCGCCGGGCCGGCTTCGTTCAGCTGGACCCGCATGGTTTGCTGGTGGAACTGCACGATTTCTACCTGCCACTGGCCGAGGACGGCGGCATACGCCTGAGCCTGCAGCAGCCAGCCCAGTTGCCAGCGCTGCATGGGGACCGTGAGTTGCTGTTCGAGGCGCTGGCCAACCTGATGGGGAATGCCATCAAGTTCACGCCTGAAGGAGGCCAGGTGGTGGTAAGCGCGACACAGGACGATGCTGGCGTGCATATCGCCATCGAAGACAGTGGGCCGGGGATTCCCGAGGAAGAACGGACTGCGGTCTTGAAGCGGTTCTATCGCAGCGAGGAAGGCCACCGCCACTCAGGCTTCGGGTTGGGGTTGTCGATCGTTGCGGCAATCGTCGACCTGCATGGCTTTGGGCTGGAGATTGGTGAAAGCGAATTGGGTGGGGCGAAGCTGGTGTTGCATTGCCCATTGGCCGGATAAACATTGGGGCCGCTCTACGGCCCTTCGCGGGCAAGCCCACTCCCACAGGTACCGCGCAAGCCTGTAGGAGCGGGCTTGCCCGCGAAGGGCTGCAGAGCAGCCCCAATTGCTGATCAGTCAGCCAAGCGCCAGGTAGTCCCGCCCTTGCCGTCTTCCAGTACCACGCCCATGGCGGTGATCTGGTCACGGATACGGTCGGACTCTGCCCAGTTCTTGTCAGCACGCGCCTGCAGGCGCGCCTGGATCAAGGCCTCGACCTCAGCCGCATCGACCTTGCCCTCGGCCCCTGCACGCAGGAAGTCATCAGCCTCCAGCTGCAGCACACCCAGCACATCACCCAGCTCACGCAGGCGACCCGCCAGGCCAGCAGCAGCCTCCAGGTCGCTGTCGCGCAAGCGGTTGATTTCGCGCACCAGGTCGAACAGCACAGCGCAGGCTTCCGGGGTACCGAAGTCGTCGTTCATCGCCACGCTGAAACGCTCGACGAATTCCTCGCCCCCCTTGGCCGCCACGCGCGGCAGGCCGCGCAGTGCGTGATAGAAACGTTCAAGGGCGCCCTTGGCATCGCGCAGGCTGTCTTCGGAGTAGTTGATCGCACTGCGATAGTGGCTGGCCACCAGCAGGTAACGCACCACCTCCGGGTGATACACGTCGAGCACGTCACGAATGGTGAAGAAGTTGTTCAACGACTTGGACATCTTCTCGCCATTGATACGGATCATGCCGCAGTGCATCCAGGCGTTGGCGTACTGCTTGCCGGTGGCCGCTTCGCTCTGGGCGATCTCGTTCTCGTGGTGCGGGAACTCCAGGTCGCTGCCGCCACCATGGATGTCGAAGCTCTCGCCCAGGCAGCAGGTGGACATCACCGAACATTCGATGTGCCAGCCCGGACGACCTGGACCCCACGGCGAATCCCAGTAAGGCTCGCCCGGCTTGACGCCTTTCCACAGAACGAAGTCCAGCGGGTCCTGCTTGGCCTCGTCGACTTCGATGCGGGCACCGATGCGCAGGTCTTCGATCTTCTTGCGCGACAGCTTGCCGTACCCGACGAACTTGCCCACGCGGTAGTACACGTCGCCGTTACCCGGCGCGTAGGCGTAGCCCTTGTCGATCAGGGTCTGGATCATCGCGTGCATGCCGGCGATATGGTCGGTGGCACGCGGTTCCAGGTCCGGCTTGAGGATGTTCAGGCGGCGCTCATCTTCGTGCATCGCATCGATCATACGGGCGGTCAGTGCGTCGAACGTCTCGCCGTTCTGGTTGGCCCGATTGATGATCTTGTCGTCGATGTCGGTGATGTTGCGCACATAGGTCAGCTCGTAACCGCTCTTGCGCAGCCAGCGAGTGACCAGGTCGAAGGCCACCATGCTGCGGCCGTGGCCCAGGTGGCAGTAGTCGTAAACGGTCATGCCGCAGACGTACATGCGCACCTTGTTGCCATCGAGCGGCGTGAAGACTTCCTTGGTTTTGCTCAGCGTGTTGTAGATATTAAGCACGACGGTTCCTTAGCTGCCCCAGGAGTCACGCAGGGTGACGGTGCGGTTGAACACCGGGCGGCCCGGCTGGCTGTCCTTGAGGTCAGCGCAGAAGTAGCCTTCGCGCTCGAACTGGAAGCGGTCTTCGGGCTGTGCCTGGCCCAGCGACGGCTCGGCGCGGCAGCCGGTGAGCACTTGCAGCGAGTCCGGGTTGATGTTGTCGAGGAAGCTGGCGCCCTCCTCGGCCTTTTCCGGGTTAGGCGAGCGGAACAGACGGTCGTACAGGCGCACTTCGCATTCGACGCTGGCGTCGGCAGGGACCCAGTGGATCACGCCCTTGACCTTGCGGCCCTCGGGGTTCTTGCCCAGGGTGTCCGGGTCGTACGAGCAGCGCAGCTCGACAATGTTACCGTCGGCATCCTTGATCGCCTCGTCGGCGCGGATCACGTAGCTGCCACGCAGGCGCACTTCACCGGCCGGCTCCAGGCGCTTGTAGCCCTTCGGCGGCTCTTCCATGAAGTCGTCGCGGTCGATGTACAGCTCGCGGGCGAATGGCAGCACGCGCACGCCCATGTCTTCCTTCGGGTGGCGCGGCAGTTCGAGTTGCTCGACCTGGCCTTGCGGGTAGTTGGTGATGACCACTTTCAACGGACGCAGCACGCACATGGCGCGCGGCGCGGTGCGGTCGAGGTCGTCACGGATGCTGAATTCGAGCATCGACATGTCGACCACGCCGTCGGAGCGGTTGGTGCCGACCATTTCGCAGAAGTTGCGGATGGAAGCCGGGGTGTAGCCGCGGCGACGGAAGCCCGACAGGGTCGACATGCGCGGGTCGTCCCAGGCGCTGACGTGCTTTTCGTCAACCAGCTGCTTGAGCTTGCGCTTGGAGGTGATGGTGTAGTTCAGGTTCAGGCGGCTGAACTCGTACTGACGCGGGTGCGCCGGCACTGGCAGGTTGTCGAGGAACCAGTCGTACAGCGGGCGATGGCCTTCGAACTCGAGGGTGCAGATCGAGTGAGTGATGCCTTCGATGGCATCCGACTGACCGTGGGTGAAGTCGTAGTTCGGGTAGATGCACCACGTGTCACCGGTCTGGTGGTGGTGGGCGTGGCGGATGCGGTACAGGATCGGGTCGCGCAGGTTCATGTTCGGCGAGGCCATGTCGATCTTGGCGCGCAGCACGCGCTCGCCGTCCTTGAACTCGCCGGCCTTCATACGCGCGAACAGGTCGAGGTTGTCTTCGACACTGCGCTCGCGGAACGGGCTGTTCTTGCCAGCCTCGGTCAGGCTGCCGCGGTATTCCTTGGCCTGATCAGGGGTCAGGTCGCAGACATAGGCCTTGCCACGCTTGATCAGTTCAACGGCCCAGTCGTGCAACTGGTCGAAGTAGTTGGAGGCATAACGCACGTCGCCGGCCCAGTCGAAGCCCAGCCATTTGACGTCGCTCTGGATGGCGTCGATGTATTCCTGGTCTTCCTTGGCCGGGTTGGTGTCGTCGAAGCGCAGGTGGCAGACGCCGCCGAATTCCTTGGCCAAGCCAAAGTTGACGCAGATCGACTTGGCATGGCCGATGTGCAGGTAGCCATTGGGCTCCGGCGGAAAACGAGTGACGATGCTGCTGTGCTTGCCCGAGTCCAGGTCGGCCTGGATGATCGGCCGCAGGAAGTTCGCAGGGACGGCGGGAGCGCCTTTGGCAGCGGCGTTGGGCGCGTTGTCGGCAGTGGGCTTGCTCATAGGATCCTTGAATGCACGTGTCCGGCCTGGGTAGGCCGATTGAATCAAAGGGCCTATCATAGCCGAAGCAGTCAAGCTGCTGACAGCCGCGCCCGGACAAACTGCCGTGATTTATCGCAGCTTTTTGCCGCAGCCTGGCAAAATGGCCCGTGCGCGCCATGTGTCGTGGTCGCCCGATCCTGCGTCAGGTGAACTACCGGCGCACTGCGCACCCTAATTCCCAAATGCCTTGAAAGAGCGAATTTGAGCATGACCCAAGTCAAACTGACCACCAACCACGGCGACATCGTCATCCAACTGAACGCTGAAAAAGCCCCGATCACCGTGGCCAACTTCATCGAATACGTTAACGCTGGTCACTACACCAACACCGTGTTCCACCGCGTCATCAAGGGCTTCATGATCCAGGGCGGCGGTTTCGAGCCAGGCATGAACGAGAAGCGTGACAAGCGTGCCAGCATCCAGAACGAAGCCGACAATGGCCTGAAGAACACCAAATACAGCATCGCCATGGCCCGCACCATGGAGCCGCACTCCGCCTCGGCACAGTTCTTCATCAACGCCTCCGACAACGACTTCCTCAACCACAGCGGCAAGAATGTCCAGGGCTGGGGCTACGCAGTATTCGGCGAAGTGACCGATGGCCGTGAAGTGGTTGACGCCATCGAAAAAGTCGCCACCGGTTCCAACGCTGGCCACCAGGACGTGCCGAAAGACGACGTGATCATCGAGAAAGCCGAGATCATTGGGTGATACTGCTGATCTCCGATCTGCACCTGCAAGAAGAACGCCCGGACATTACCCGGGCGTTTCTTGATCTGCTCGACGGTCGCGCGCGCCACGCCAAGGCGTTGTACATCCTTGGCGATTTCTTCGAAGCGTGGATCGGTGACGACGCCATGACACCGTTCCAGCAGTCTATCTGCCAGGCCTTGCGCCAGTTGAGCGACAGCGGCACGGCGGTCTATCTGATGCATGGCAACCGTGACTTTCTGATTGGCCAGGATTTCTGCAAGGTCGCTGGCTGCACGCTGCTGGCCGACCCGAGCGTGATCAGCCTCGGCGGCGAGCAGGTCTTGCTGATGCACGGCGACACCTTGTGCACCCGCGACCTGGCCTACATGAAGATGCGCCGCTACCTGCGCAACCCGTTGACGCTATGGATTCTGCGGCACCTGCCGCTGTCCACGCGGCACAAGCTTGCGCGCAAGCTGCGCCGTGAAAGCCGCTCGCAGACGCGCATGAAGGCGACCGACATCGTCGACGTCACGCCGGAGGAAGTACCGAAGGTGATGGCGGCACATGGCGTGAAAACCCTGGTGCATGGCCACACGCACCGCCCGGCGATACACAAACTGGTGGTGAACGGCGAGCCTGCCCGGCGCATTGTGCTGGGGGATTGGGACCGTCGTGGCTGGACCCTGCAAGTGGATGCCCAGGGCTTTGCGCTGGAGCCGTTCGAGTTTTCCTGAAACTTAGGCGGTAGCTATACCGGCCTCTTCGCGGGCAAGCCCGCTCCCTCAGGTTCTCCACAGCTCTCAGGCATTGTGGCGGAGTTGTGGGAGCGGGCTTGCCCGCGAAGAGGCCGGCACAGGCTTAAGTTATTTCTGGCTCGCCACCGCTCCCTTGTCCCGCTCGCTGATCACATACTGCCGGTACTCCGGGTCAGCCTTGATCTGCGCCTCGGTGAACGGGATCGGCGCCAACTGCTTGGCCGAGAACGCCTTGGTCTGGTCGCTCGCGTGTACCGAAGCGGCTTCACTAGACTGCGAGAACGCCAACAACCCGCGTGCTTGTGGCCCCTGCTCGGTGAAGCTGACCAGTTGCAGGTAACTGGTACCGCTGACCACCAGGCGCTTGCCTGGACCGTGCGGCACACTGAAGATCGCGTTATATACCCCCAACCCCTGCGGACCACCCGGCACTGGCGTGCCATCGGCCGACTGTTGGATCTGCCCCCATTGGCTACCCTCGTCAACACCCGCCTTGGCTACCTGCTGCAGCGAGGCCAGTGCCGCTTCACGCAGCAATGCGCGCACCGCCGCCTGCTCGACTGCCAGACCGCGCGGTGTGTGTTGCGGGTCCGCCGGATCGAACGCCACTCGCCAGCTTTCCGGGTGTTTGGCCAGCGCCTCGACGATGTTCTGGAAATGCACCAGGCCAATGCCGCTGTTCAGGTCAGCCTTGCCATTCCAGCTGACCAGGCTTGCGCACAGCGCCTGCAGGTCGACCTCGGCGCCTTTGCACCATTGCCGCAGGTCTGGCAGCACCAGGCTGGCCAGGTAGACTTCGTCATCCATCACCATGCGCTGCAGGTCCTGCACGCCGACCTTGGCGTTGCCTTGCAAGCGCTCCAAGGCGAAGCGCCCACGCATGCCCAGCGGCTGGTCGCTGCGGCTGACCAGTGGCGAAAAGCCTGTCAACGGCTGGGCCGGGTTGGTCATCCAGGCAGGGTCGTTGGAGCTCTGTACGTAGTCGCTACGCTCAAGGCTCGGCAACAGGTGCGCTGGGAAGATGCCGGGCTGCGCCGCCTGCGCATCGACTTTCCATTGGCAAGCACTGCGTGAACCGTCCAATACCACCAGCGGTCCTTGCAGTGCCGGGTTGCTGCACTGGCTCAACAGTTGCTGGTCCACATAGGGCACTACCGACTGGTTCAGGTACAGTGCCTTCCCAGCGGCATCGACAGCCAAGGTATTGACCCAGGGAATGCCTTGCAACTGCTCGATCGAGCCCTTCAGGGCTTCCAGGCTATCGGCCCGGTTGATGCGATACCACTGCTGCAGCACGCGGGTGTTTTCCAGGTTGGCATCGCGCAGGCTGTAGGCCGCCTTGTTGTCCCAGTCCAGGCGCCCAGGCCACTGCACCACCGGCCCGAACTTCGAACTGAAAATCTGGCGTTCGACCTGGCTCAGCGTGCCGTCGGCAGCCTTGACTGTTACGCTCACGGCCTGACGGGCCAGCGGCAATGACTGGCCATCGAGCAGGTAGCGGGTCGGGTCCTTGGGGTCCAACTGCAAACGGTAGAGCGTGAAATGCTTCGAGGTATCGACGGTATGGGTCCAGGCCAGGTGCTGGTTGAAACCGATGTTCACCACTGGCAGGCCGGGCAATGCGGCGCCCATCACATCCAGCTGACCGGGAATGGTCAGTTGCATCTGGTAGAAACGCATCCCGCCCATCCACGGGAAATGCGGGTTGGCCAGCAGTAGGCCTCGGCCATTGGCCGAACGCTCGGCGCCTACCGCAACGGCGTTGCTGCCGCGCTCCGAGGCGAAACGTTGCTGCTGGGCGAGGGCCGCGCCAAACGCGGGCGCCCCACGCTGGCTGGCCAGTTGCGGCGGCTGAGCTGCCGCCACCGCCTCGGCAAACTGGCCCAAACCGCCCTCTGCCAAAAGGCGACGGGTCAGCTTGATCAAATCCAGGCTGGTGATCGGCCGCAGCCATTCACCGCCCCCGCATTCGGCTGGCAGCCCTTGACTCCGCCGCTCAGCCAGCGCGCGATTGAAGCCACTGGCATAGCCCTCAAGCAAATCCCGGACCTGAGTCGGCTGGGCCTGAAGGAACCCGCTCACCGCCGCCGGTGCGTTGAACCAGGTGAAGAACAGGTCGCTGGCGAGGTTATCGCGCTGCTCCAGGGTTTTGCCTTGGGCGCCGAAGAAGCGCGAGCGCTCACCGTTGACAGTCAGCACTTCGTTTGCCAGCAGACACAGGTTGTCCTGGCCATAGGCATAGCCAATACCGTAGCCCAGGCCACGTTCATCCTTGGCGACGATATGCGGCACACCGAAGCTGGTGCGGCGAATCTGCGCACTCGCATCAGTGCCAGTTTCCCGCGCCTGCACGGCAATGCTGGAGGCAACCAGCACAGCCGCCAGGCTTGCACAGGTCAGGGGACGCGTAATTGAGAGCACGGGCATTCCTCGGATCCAGGGATTAGTCCCGATCAGACGAATGGCCAGATGAAAATTTTACGCAATACACGCAGCTAAATCGTCTTCATTGAACCGCGCATAATCTTTTTTCGCACAAAAGCTGCAGATTTTCCGTTCTCATTCGTCCTAGTAAGTGAGGCACCCATATTTCGGGATAGTCCACGAAAAGGAGCATTCACATGTACAACCCGCAACCCTCATTGCAGACCGGGCACACTCCGGTCAAGGCGGCCAATGGACAGGACGCCTGCGGGGAAGAGCGTGTAGGCAACGAGCAAATTCGCGAGCTTCTGCGCACCTACGGCCTGCGCACCAGCCTGATCCGCCTGAAAGTGATCGATGCCCTGCATAACGCCAACCGCGCAGGCCGCAGCATTGGCGTGCGCGGTGTGCATGCACAGCTCGAACAACTGGACATCCCGCTATCGTTCCTTAGCGTACGCGAAGTGCTCAAGCGGCTGTGCGCAGAGGGCGTGATCACCCTTGGCAGTGACAAGTGCTACAGCCTCAACCCACAAGCCCGGGCTGTGCTGGACCAACCCTTGGCACGCTGAGCGCAGGGCCGGCCATTGCTGGTCGGCCGGCACAGGTCAGGGTTTGACCTTACGTCGCAGAATCCCGTTGATCACCACCACGACCACGGCAATGGCAATGGCCAGCATCTGGAAGGTCTGCTCACTGATCGTGCCCTGTTTCTGCAGATGAGAAAGGCCGAGCATGAGGCCCAGAACCACCAGGATGATCAGGAGGGAATATTTAAGGCGCTGCACGTGTGTCATCTGAATTTCCTAGCAACATCGAGGTAATCGGCTCGCGACGAGCCGCGGCAATGATACAACGCCCATGGCCTTTGCCGCTGTATTTACTTCCGGCCTGAAAGCACAGGCGATCGTTTTACCGCTGATGGCATCCCCGCCATGCTTTCCTTCCCTCAGCGCCTTTCCCTGGTAACGAGGGTGTAGGTACCCACTGAAGTTCTGAAAAAGAGCTGTTGCGATAAACCATGGCTTGAAGGGCACAACTGAGGCGATGTCCTACATTACGGGAAATTTATGCCTGCAAGTCCTGCCCACCAAGACTACAAGCATCAGCCCAATTGTCACCTAGCGACAGCCTCCGCCGCTCACTGACAATTCAGCCATGCCAACGACAGCCCGCCGCTGGCCATCGCCGACCCGCTTTCACGGATCTTCAAGACATCGCGCTGTATTTTGCGCGAGGGAGCCTCATATGGAATTGCCCGATCTTACAGCCATCGATATCAGTCAATTGCCGCACTCGCTGCAGGCATTGATCGAATGCATCGGTATTGAAAACGCCTATCAGCTGACCTGCGCATACGGTGGCAGGCCAAAGTACATCCCCAAACACCGCGAGCGTACCAAGCTTGCCGACATCCTCCCCAGCGATGCATTGGATGCGCTGATCAAGCGTTTTGCCGGAGTGGCCCTGGAAATTCCCAAGGCGGACCATTTCCTGCGGCAATTGCGCAACCTGCAAATCCAGAAGGAGAGCGCCGATGGCTTGTCGCGCAGCCTGCTGGCCGACAAGTACGGCCTGAGCCTGCGTCAGATTGGCAACATTCGCCGCCAGGAACCCTACGTTCGCTGACCGCCAGCGCGTTCATCAAGGCCGTCTTGTACTGATGACGGCCCTCAGAAATCGCGCTTGTAAAAGATATCCAGTGAACTCGCCAGCCCGCTGGCCGCCTCCAAATAAACCTTCTTGCTCAATTTGTAGCGCAGTGCAATGGTGTTGGCCGGCTCGAATACCCCGACCCCATACCGCAAGCTGAGCTTCTCGGTCAGGTTGCCACTGGCCACCACGCTGGTGGTATTGCCGGAGCCTTCGGTGTCCAGCTGGAAGTCTTCGATACCCAGTCCCGATGCCAGGCTGCCGGTGATTCCGGCACTGCCCGCCAGCCCCAGGCCCAAAGCCGCTTCGGCCAGCATGTTGTTATCTTCACCCGAAGTGCCCAACGGGCGCCCCAGCACCAGATAGGACAATGCCTGCTCCTGGCTCATGGCCGGCTCCGAGAACACCTTGGTGGTGGGTTGCTCGGCGCTGCCACTCAGGCGAATACCGGCGATCACATCATCGACCTGGCGGATGGCTTCGATATCCAGGTATGGCTGGTCGATGGGCCCGGCAAACAGCAGGCGCGCGCGGCGAATGGTCAGGCGCTGGCCATAGGCACGATAGCGACCATCGGCCAGGCTCAGCTCACCCCGGGTATCCATGTTGTCGCCGATGTGCACATGGCCGAGCAGGTTGGCAGTCAGGCCAAAGCCGCTGAACGACAGCTTGTCTTGCCCCACCTCTACATCGATGTCCATGGCCATCGCCATGGGTGGCTTGCCCTCTTCGGTCTGATGACCAACGATGACGGTATCGTCCGACACCTTGACGGTCGATGGTGGCAGCTCGCGCACGGTGATCTTGCCCTTGGGCACTCGAACCTTGCCGGTAACCGCCAGCTTGTCGTCAATCAGGCGCAAGGTCAGGTCGGGTGCCACGTCGAGGGTTGCGTAAGGTTCCACGGTGACCGGCAACTGCTGGCCCTGCAGACGCAGATCCATGCCCAGGGCCTGACCCCAGGTCAGGTGACCGGCCAACTGACCGCGGCCCGCCTCCCCGCTGCGCCAGTTGCCATTGAGCTGCACCTGTTCGCCAGCGATCAGCGCTTGCAGCGAGAGGTCCTGCAAACTGACTGGCAACTCGGCACCACTGACTTCGCCACCGCTGAGCATCAGGTTGCCGTTGACCTGCGGAGCCAGCAATGTCCCGGACAACCGGCCACTGCCGTTCAATTGCCCGGTGAGGCGCTCGACCATGGGTACGAACGGCCTGGCGATCGACAGGTCCAGGCCGGCCAGACGGAAGTCACCCGACAGCGGTTTGTCCTTGCCCAACGGGTCAATACGGGCGTCGAGATTCAGCTCACCCAGGCGCTCGCCACGGAAACTCAAGCGGGTATCGATACGCCGAGGCGCGAGGGTGCTGTCCAGGCGCAGGGCCTGGTACGGAAAGTCGATCCAACGCCCGTTGTCCCGCACCCTCAGCGTGCCACCACTGGCATCGACACTGAAGGTGCCTTTGGGGCCGCTGGCCGGAATATCCAGATTGACGTCGGCATTGAGCAGGCCTCGCCAGGCAAAATCCTTCGGCAGCCATTGGGCCAGGCTGTCCAACGGGAACCGCTTGAGGTGGTAGCGCAAACGCGGCTCCGGTGCCAGGCGCTGGTCCTCGCCGCACAGGCTGGCCTGGCCAGAGCGCCAACAATGCGCACCGAAGTCCAACTGGCCGCTGGCCAGGCGCTGCAGGCGCGCCGGCGCTTGCAGCTGCCAGTCCTGGCCGCCCGCCTGGACTCTGCCGCTGGCCAGGCGGCCGCGCCAGTCGCCTTTGTTCAATTGGCCATCGAGGCCCAGGTCGAGCTTCAATTGCGGGCCATCGAGGCCAAGGGTCAGGGCCTGCTGGCGTATATCGCCCTTGCCATTGGCCTGCAAGGTGCCAAGCACCGTTTCGCCCACTCGGATACCGCTGGCCTTGAGGTCGATCACCCCACGCTGGGCACTGTCAAGGCGCGCATCCAGGTCAAGGCGCTGAATGCGGTTCTCTTCCTGAGCCAGTCGCTGGCCCTGCACATTCAGGGTCCCTTGGGGATCGTTCAGCGTACCGCCAACATCCAGCCGCCCTTTGGCCTGGCCTTGCAGCCCTGGCCACAATTGTCCGAGCCGTGGCAGTTCGAGGTCGATACGCCCGGCCAGTCGCTGTTGCAGGCTGCCACTGCCGTTGATGCGGTTGTCACCCAACTGCACGGCAAGGGCGCCGAGGGTCCAGTTCTGCCCTGCCCCTTCAGCCTCGACTTTGAGTACCGCCGGCTGGCCCCGCAGTCGACCCTTGAGGTCAAGTTGCGCATCGAGGGTCAACTGTTCGCCCTTAAATTCCCCTTTGCTGCGCAACGGGCCGGCCAAAGTACCGGGTAGTTCGGCAAGCCAATAGGCCGGATCGAGTGCCGACAACTGCAGGTCGACATCCCAGGCCAGCGTATCGGCGAAGCGCACTGCGACGCTGCCGGCAGCCTTGCCTTGACCCGCGGTGAGGGCCAATTGGGGCAAGCGCACCTGGCCCAAGTCACCCTCGAACGGGCTGGTCAGGGTGAACGCCCCGGCGGGGCCATCAAGGTCACCATTGAACGTGCCTTGGTAAGTACCATCGCGGTACTGCACCTGGGCATTGAAGCGTTTGAGCGTAACCTCCGGGGGCGTCTCCAGGGGGTACAGGCGCAACCAAGGGAAATCCTGCCAGTCGAGATTTGCATCTGCTACCAGCCCCTTTTGCCAGTCAGCGCTGGCTTGCAGCGTGACCCGCTGGGTATCGCTGGCTGTCAGGTTCAGGGCATCCAGCTTCGCCCCCTTGGCATCAACCTTACCCGTCAGTACCAGGGCAATCGGTGCTTGTTCGGCTGGCAGGTTGGCGCTGCCGGACAGCTGGTAGCCCTTGAGCAAATCGCCCTGGGCATCGAGCTTGAGCTGATTGAGCTGCAGCGTGTCGGGCAGCGCTCCGGCCGCTTTGAAGGCATCGGAGCGAATCTGCAGCTTGGCCGGTAGATCTTCGGCCAAGGCCTGTAATTCGCCGGTCAGACGCGCATTGAGATAGCCGCTGCTGGTCGCATCAAGCGCCAGGGTTTTCTGCAACTCACCCTTGGCGGTCAGCGCCAATTGCCAGGCCTGCCCTTCCACGGCAGGCAATTGCACCTGCCCCTGGAGTTGCACCGGCCAGTCACCCTCCGGCTGCACGTCGCCCTGTACGTTCAAATGCAGGTCATCGCGTTGCAGTTGCAGGCTGTCGATGCGCAAGCCGGTGGTCGTCCAGTGTGCTGCCAGGTGCAGGTCGCCAAGCAGGTCGCTGCCATCCAGGCGCAGTTGGCCAACCTTGACTTCACCCAGCTCGATGGCCACCGGCAGATGCAACGCCGGCAGCTGCAACGGGCCCTCTTCGGCCGGTTGGTCGCTCGGCGCAAAGGCCATGTCGATACGTTGGGCGTGCAGTTGATTGATACACAGCCTGGCACGCAGCAAGCACGCGGGCGACCAGTTCAGCAGCGGGGACTGCACGTCGACCCGGCTGCCACCGTCCATCCAGCTCAAGCGACCGGCCTGCCAAGTGCCTGCCAGACGCCCCTGGAAATCGTCGACCTCCAGGCCCGGCACGCGCCCCAGCAGCCAACGGCTCCCGCCTTCAGTGCCAAGCAACATGCCCACGGCCAACAGCATCACCAGCACACTGGTGAGCACGCCTAGCAGAACGAATTTGAACACACGCATCACAGCTCAGGCCCCATGGAGAAGTGCAGGCGAATCCCACCGTCGTCATCGAGCGCTTTGGCCAGATCCAGGCGCAACGGCCCAACCGGAGAAACCCAGCGAACACCGAAGCCAACCCCGGTCTTGAGGCTGGGCAACTCCAGCGTATTGAAGGAATTACCCTGGTCGACGAAGGTCGCCACCCTCCACTTTTCGCTCAGTGAGTACTGGTATTCGGCACTTGCGGCGACCAGGTAGCGGCCACCGATGCGGTCTCCGTCGCTGTTTTTCGGCGACAACGTCTGGTAGTCGTAACCGCGCACGCTCTGGTCGCCACCGGCGAAGAAGCGCAGCGACGGCGGAATGTTGTTCTTGTAACCGTTGGTGGCACTGCCACCGAACTGCACACGGCCGAGCAGGCGGTGGTTGTGGCCGAGCGTGGTCAGGCCCTTGAGCAGGACATTGCCATGCAAAAGGTTGGTATCGGAAACCAAGCCTTCCTTGGCCACCTGCGTGTCGAACTGCAAGCGATAGCCATTGTGCGGATCGATGCGGTTGTCGCTGCGCAAGTAGGAGAAGCTCACACCCGGCATCAGCAGGTTACTCAAGCCCGAATCGTCGCCCAGGCGATACTCTTCACGCTGGTATTTGAGCGAAATCACCCGCTGCCAGCCGCTGGGCAGCTTGCTATGCCACTCGGGGCCGACGGTCAGCAACTTACTGAGTGTGTCGGTGCCAGCAATTTCTTCATTCTGATAGCCGCCAGCGAAGCGCAGCTTGTCTGTCAGTGGCGGGTCGAGGGGCACGTCGTACCACAGGCCAACGTTCTGCCGGGGGGCTGACAGTTCGGTTTCCCAACCATAGCTATGGCCCTGGGGGTTGACCCAGTGGCGCGTCCAGTTGGCCTTGCCGCGCGGGCCGACGTCGGTCGAGAAGCCCAGGCCCAGGCCCATGGTCCGCGGCTTGCGGGTGTCGAGGCGAACATCCACGGGGATTTGTTCGGCCACTGCCGCAGTGGGCGCAGCGTCCACCCGTACGCCTTCAAAATAGCCGCTCGATTGCAAGTCGTTGTTCAGTTCGGCAATCAGTTCGGAATCGTAGGGGGTGCCTGGCTTGAAGGACACCATGCGTTGCAGCAGGTCCTCATCCAACGGCGTGTCACCGCTGAATCTGACCGCACCCAGGCGGTAGCGTGGGCCGCTCTGGTAAACCAATTCGATATCGGCCACTCCGGCCTGCGGATCAACCGCCAGGCGTTGACGACTGAAGCGCCCACTGAAAAAGCCATAGCGCGAAGCCTGGTTCTGGATCAGCCGTTTGGCGTCCTCATACAGCCCATGGTTGAGTTGTTCGCCAGCACGCAACGCCTTGCTGTCGGGTACGCGAAATGCCTTCATTTCGCTGGCTGGCCCTTCGATGCGCACGGTCACGTTACGCAAGCGCACCGGCTCACCGGGATCGATCTGGATGATCAGCTTGGCGTGTTGGTCGGCCTTGGCGGGTGGCTTGACCTCGGTGTCGATATGCGCTTGATAGTAGCCAAGTGCCTGTGCGGCTTTGCGCGCCTGCTCCTGCGCTCCGCGACTGAAGCGCAACAGCGCCTCTTCGTCGCGGTCTCCAAGGGTACCGATATAGCCTTCGACATTGGCCTTGAGCGCCTTGTTGGCCGGTTTTACCTGCACCAGCAACTCGCTCTGGCCCCATGCTGCGAAACTGGCGGCCCAGATTACCAAGCCCCAGGTTAGTCTTCCTGAATACGTCATGCCGCGCATGCTACCAGAGCCGGACGCTCAAGGCAGCGGCCTGTCAGGCAATTGAAGACAAGGATGATACCGGATTGGAATGAAAGAACACCCTCTCTCGGATTGGTCCTACAGCCACCTCACCAATCTCTTCATATCCCTGGCGCTCATAAAAGGCCAGGTAGTGCTCATTGCCCGAATCCAGTACCACACCTTGGGTATTGGGGTCTTCCGCGCACCAGTCGTGCACAGCCTGTAACAACTGTTCACCGTAGTGCTGACCACGGAACTGTGGGTGCACGCCCAACAACGGCAGCATGTGGACCTGCTCTGTCGGCAGGCAACTGATGAGCGCCGCCTGGTAATCCATATAACGTCGGGTACAGCGTTGACCAGTGCCAAGCAACATGCGCAGGCGCCAGGCCCAGCTGTCGGCCACCCCCAACCTGCGCTGCGGTGGCACGATCAACGCCAGCGCGATCAGCCGGTCGTCCAGCAGCAAGCCAATGGCGGGCAATTGCAGATAGAAATGCTGACGAACCCACTCGCGCACCATGACGCGTAAGCGTCGTTCATAGCCGGGGCGCTGGGCCTCGAAGATATAGGCGAAGGTCGGCTCGTGGCGATAAGCGTTGTATAGCAGCGAGCGTGCTTCACGGCTATAGCCGTCATCGAGCGTGCAGATGCGGGCCTGGGCGACGGTGGCTTCGGGCATTGCGGGCAATCCTCCTGGAATGGGCATACAGTGCCTTGGAGGTGCCCCACAGCGCTTCGTTCACCTCTTCGTGCACGTTAGCAGTGCCCGTACGAAGCTGCCACGCTGGTGATGATGGCCGATGTCGGCTAGCATCCGGCCTTTTATCCAGGATTGTCTTTCCATGAAGATCGTCTGTTTCAATATCAACGGCCTGCGGGCCCGCCCGCACCAGCTGGCGGCGCTCATTGAAAAGCACCAGCCGGACGTGATCGGCCTGCAGGAAACCAAGGTCAGTGACGATCAGTTTCCCCTGGCCGATGTGCAAGCCCTGGGCTACCACGTGCATTACCACGGCCAGAAAGGCCATTACGGTGTCGCCCTGCTCTCGCGCCAGGCACCGCTGAGCCTGTTCAAAGGTTTCGCAAGCGATGAAGAAGACGCCCAGCGTCGGTTCATCTGGGGGACCTTCGCCGATGCCGACGGCACACCGATCACGATCATGAATGGCTATTTCCCCCAGGGCGAAAGCCGCGATCACCCCACCAAGTTTCCGGCCAAGCAGCGCTTCTACAGCGACCTGCAGGCGCTGCTCGAAGGGCAGTTCAAGAACGACCAGCCGCTGCTGGTGATGGGCGACGTGAACATCTCGCCTCAGGACTGCGACATCGGTATCGGCCCGGAAAACGCCAAGCGCTGGTTGAAAACCGGCAAGTGCAGCTTCCTTCCGGAAGAACGCGAGTGGATGGAGCGCCTCAAGGGCTGGGGCCTGGTCGACAGCTTCCGCCACCTGCATCCGGAAGTGACCGACCGCTTCAGCTGGTTCGATTACCGCAGCCGCGGGTTTGAGGATGAGCCCAAGCGTGGTCTGCGCATCGACCTGATCATGGCTTCGCAGAACCTGGTGCCGCGGATCAAGGCAGCGGGTGTGGATTATGACCTGCGCGCAATGGAGAAGCCTTCGGACCATGCGCCGATCTGGCTGGAGTTGAGCTGATCCAGCGCCTCTGCGCTTACCCTGTGGGAGCGGCTTTAGCCGCGAAGCAAACGACACAATGCATGGCACCGGCTTCGCCGGTGTTCGCGGCTGAAGCCGTTCCCACAGATCCGCTATAGCCCCAACCGCAACGCCTCCCCCACCCCCGCCCCACGCACATCGTCTGCCGCGCTGACCAAGGCGAAGTTGTACGCCCCGTGCGACCAGTAACGCGCCTCCAACTGCCCATCGACCCGCTGCCCTTGCGGCATGCGTTCGTAACGCTCGCCCGGCGAACGCAGAAACAGGCTGATGCGCTGACCATTGCGGTCCTGAAACACCAACAAAGCCGCCGGCCCCTGTTCGTTGCTCAGCAACCGCGCGCCCACTGGCTGAAACCCGTAGCCAGCCAGGTCGGGCAGCTGCCCCACGCGATTGAAGTGCCTGCCAAGCCAGTCGCGTAACTGCGTCGGATCACTGGCCTGGATATCCAGCGTCTCACTGCCGGCAAACAACCGGTGCGCTTGAACAGCATCGGCCATCGGCAACGCATTGCCCGCCAAGGTCACCTGCCGCGCCTGCCAGCCTCCCAGGCCACCCACGCCCAAGGCCAACAACAGCATCGCTGCCGACGCCAAACGCCGTTGCCGACGTTGGCGCAAGCGCCGTTTCACCTGGACCAGGTCGAGCTGCACCGCCCCAGGCTGTTCGCCAAAACCTGCCAGTGCCGCCCGCAGGCGCCGGGCATCGTTACGCCACGCATCAAGGCGCGCTGCCTCTTGTGGATTGGCCGCAAGCCACGCCTGCACCTCAGCGCGGCGCGGTGGCTCGAGCCGGTCGTCGACGTAGGCATGAAGCTCATCTTCGCTGGGTATCAGGCGTGTCATTTCAGTCTCCGCAAGGCCGGGGGCTGGGGGTTGCCCTCGGTCAGGTCACGCAAGGCGGCGCGGGCACGCGACAAGCGCGACATCACCGTGCCGATGGGGATTTGCAGCGCCTGGGCCGCTTCCTTGTAGCTCAGCCCCTCGACGCTGATCAGCAGCAGCAGGGCGCGCTGTTCGCTCGATAACTGGGCAAAAGCCTCAAGGTCGGCCTGTGCCAGGACGATGTTCTCGATGTTGCCGCCAATGGCTTCATCTTCGCGTTCGCCGCGACCAAACCAGGACAGCCAGCGCGCATGCAGGCGTTCGCGACGTTTACCGTCGAGAAACAGCCGGTAAAGGATGGTGAACAGCCAGGCGCGCAACGCATCGGCGTCGCGTTGCTGGCCGCTACGGCTCAGGGCACGCTCCACGGTGCCCTGCACCAGGTCGTCGGCACTCCCCGGCTCGCGGGTCAGCCACAAGGCGAAGCGGCGCAGGCGCTGCAGCAGCTCGCGCCACTGCTGTTCGTCCAGGTCGTGCATGGCTAGGTACCGGCCTTAGGGGTTAATCAGTGTATGGGGCAGACGCCTGGCAGGAAAATCTATTCCCGCCCATGGAATAAGTTTATCCCTTCGCCGTCGTACCGGCATCTTCAATGAACCGGACGCACACCATGAACTCACCCTTGCAAGGGCCGGCCAAGGCCCTGCGCCTGGTCGGTATCGGCGCCGTGATGCTGGCCCTGGGCGCAGGCTTTGCCTACGCAGCCGGCTGGATCGGCAAGCCGCAACTGACGCCGCAACGCATCATCGACACCTTTGAAGCCCAGGCCGGCCATTACCCGGGCTACCGCAAGAACCACGCCAAGGGCCTGTGCGTCAGTGGTTACTTCCAGCCCAGCGGGCAGGCCGCCGCGTTGTCGACGGCGCGCGCCTTCAGCCAAAACCACGTGCCGGTGATCGGCCGTTTCGCCATCGGCGGCGCCAACCCGTTCGCACCCGACACCGGCATACCGGTGCGCAGCCTGGCGATCCAGTTGAGCACCGACGACGGCCAGGTGTGGCGTACCGGAATGAACAATCCACCGGTGCTGGCGGTGAGCACGCCGCAAGGCTTCTACGACCTGGTGCTGGCGGGCGCGCCGGACCCGGCCACCGGTAAACCGGACCCGGCCAAGCAGCAGGCATTCTTTGCTGCTCACCCGGAAAGCGCAGCGTTCCGTCAATGGGCTGCGGGCTACAAAGCCAGCGACAGTTTCGCCAACACGCAGTATCACAGCATCAATGCCTTCCGCCTGATCGATGGCAGCGGGGCCATCCAGCCGGTGCGCTGGCAGCTTGAGCCGCAGACGCCTTTCGCGGCATTGCCCGGCCAGGTCGATGACAAACAGTTCCTGCAACATGACCTGCAACAGCGGCTGGCCAAAGGCCCGCTGCGCTGGACGATGCGCCTGGTCCTGGCCGACCCCGGCGATACCCAGGACGACCCCGCCAGCCCCTGGCCCGCCGACCCACGCAGCGTCGATGCCGGCACCCTGGTCATCGAACAGGTGGATGCGCCCGAGCAAGGCGCCTGTCGCGACCTGAACTTCGACCCGCTGATTCTGCCAACCGGCATCCAACCTTCCAATGACCCGATCCTTGCCGCCCGCTCGGCTGCCTACTCGGAATCCTTCAACCGCCGCAGCCGCGAATCCCTCGGCGCAGGAGCCCACCCATGAAGCCTGAAGCCTTCCATCCGCTGGCCCGCCTGCTGCACTGGCTGATGGCAATATTGATCCTGACCATGCTGTTCATTGGCGTGAGCATGGTCGGCGACCTGTCATTGCGTCACCCCTTGCTGGTCGAACTGCACAAGGCCACCGGCCTGGCATTGCTGGCCCTGGTGATCGTGCGTATCGGCCTGCGCCTGACGCTGCCCCATCCGCCCCTGCCACAGGATCTGCCCACCCTGCAGCGCATCGCTGCCGGCGCTTCGCACCTGCTGCTCTACGGTTTGATGCTGGCCATGCCGCTGCTGGGCTGGGCCATGCTGTCGGCGGGCGGTTATCCACGCCCGCTGCAACTGCCGGCGATCACCCCGCACGACCTGCAGCTTTACGCAGTATTGCGCCAGGCCCACGGCTGGGCCGGCTACTTGTTGTTCGCCACAGTGCTGGTGCATCTGGGGGCAGCATTGATGCATGCACTGGTGCGCCGGGACGGGGTGTTGCGTAGCATGTGGCCAGGCCCCCTGCGTCGCAGTGAACGAAGTCAGGCAATTCAGGGCAGGCTCGACAAGCGATAAATATTCTCATTAAGCTGAGCCGCTTCTGCTCCCCTGCCCTGGACTGCCCAATGAATGCCGCAAAGGACCCTGCCACCCTGACCCCCGCCAGCACCCTGGACTTACGCCCGCTGCTGCTGGCCAACATGGCCTGCACCATGTCGATGATGGCCTTCGTCGCCCTGATCGGGCCCATCGCCCGCCTGCTTGGCATGTCCACCTGGCAAGCCGGCGCGGCGGTGACCGTGGCCGGCGTGGTGTGGGTTTTGCTCGCCAGGCCCTGGGGCCGCGCCGCCGACCGCCTGGGAAGGCGGCGCATTCTGTTGCTGGGCAGCGCCGGGTTCACCCTGGCCTACTGGCTGCTATGCCTGTTCGTCGAAGGCGCCCTGCGCTGGGTGCCAGGGGCAACGCTGGCATTTGTCGGGCTGATGATCGCGCGCGGCTGCATCGGCGCCTTCTATGCAGCCATCCCGGTGGGCTGCAATGCGCTGATCGCCGACCATGTCGGGCCGCAACAGCGGGCGCGGGCCATGGCCTCGTTGGGCGCGGCAAACGCTGTCGGCCTGGTGCTGGGGCCTGCGCTGGCAGCGCTGCTGGCACGGCACAGCCTGAGCCTGCCGTTCCATGTGATGTCGCTGCTGCCCGCCTGCGCGTTCCTGGTGCTACTGTTCAAACTCAAGCCACAACCGCTGGCCGTCAGCCATGCACCCAGCCCGGTACGGTTGAGCGACCCGCGCCTGCGCCGCCCGCTGCTGGTAGCCTTCAGCGCGATGCTCAGCGTGACGGTATCGCAGATCATCGTCGGTTTCTTCGCCCTCGACCGCCTGCAACTCGGGCCGGCCGAGGCGGCTCAGACCGCGGGCATCGCCCTGACCACGGTGGGCGTGGCGCTGATCTTGTCGCAGGTGATCCTGCGCCAACTGCAGTGGCCGCCGCTGAAAATGATCCGCGTTGGCGCCAGCGTCTCGGCACTGGGCTTCGCTGCAGGTGCGTTGGCAACCAGCGCTCCCTGGCTGTGGGGTTGCTACTTCGTCGCCGCCGCGGGCATGGGCTTTGTGTTCCCATCGTTCTCGGCTTTGGCGGCCAATGCCATGCAAGCGTCCGAACAAGGCGCTACGGCCGGCTCCATAGGCGCCGCGCAGGGAATGGGCGCGGTGATCGGCCCGCTGGCCGGTACGCTGGTCTACGCCCTTGACCCTCGGCTACCGTTCCTGGCGGTGGCACTGCTGTTGCTGCTGGTCGGACTGTGGCCAATGCCCCGCGAACAACGCGCCTGACACGCACAGCGCGCAAGCGTGCAGAGTGTGTTTTAATGCGTCGCTCATTATTTTTAACACCTCTGATTACAAGGCGGCTATGGACACAGGGACACGACTCAAACTGGTGCGTGAACGCAACAGCCTTTCCCAGCGGGAACTGGCCCGTCGCAGCGGGCTGACCAACTCGACGATCTCGCAGATCGAACAGAACCGCGTCAGCCCTTCGGTCAGCTCCCTGAAAAAACTGCTCGAAGGGATTCCGATGTCCTTGGCGGAGTTCTTCAGCTTCGACGAACCGGTACGGGAAGAGCGCTTCGTGTTTCGTGCCAGCGAGCAGCCGGACCTGGGCCGCAATGGCCTGCGCATGCTGTTGGTCGGCGCCAGCGTCGAAGCCCGGCAGATGCGCATGCTACGCGAACTGTACGCACCGGGCGCCGACTCGGGCGAGCCGATCGTGCATGCCGAAGGCGAGGAATGCGGGCTGGTCACACGCGGCACCGTGGAGCTGTGGGTCGATGGCCAGGTCAGCATCCTCAATTCTGGCGATGGCTACTACATCCCGACGACCCTGCCGCACAGCTTCAAGAACATTGGCCAGGACGAAGCGGAAATCATCAGCGCCAACACCCCGGCCAACTTCTGATCCCGTTGTAAGCCTGGCGGCCTCTTCGTGGTAACCCGCGAAGAGGCCGTGGTGTTTATGGCTTCAACGCCTCCTCGACGAAATCCAGTCGATCCTGGCCGAAGTACATCTGCCCGTCGACAAAACAGGTCGGTGCGCCAAACACTCCACGCTCCACAGCCTCTTCGGTCACCTGCTTCAGCGCCGCCTTCACTTCTACGTCAGTCGACAAGGCATGAAACTCAGCAGGATCGAAGCCCGCCTCCTCCAGCACCTGCTCCACTACCTCGATATCCGCGAAGTTACGGCGCTGCGCCCACATCCCGTTGAACAACGCCGACAGCAAGGCCTCGAAGCGATCCGGCGAGCGTAGCTGAATGCCAATCACGCCCCGCATCAGGGCCAGGGTATTGAGCGGGAAGCCTGGCGGTAACCCGAACGGCACGCCATAGCGCGCAGCAAATCGACCGAGGTCGGTGAACATGTAACGCCCCTTGGTCGGGATCATCGCGGGCGACGCATTGCCCGTGGCCTGAAAGACTCCGCCGAGCAACATCGGCCGAAACTGCAGTGTTGCGCCATGGCGGGCGCACAAGGCTGGCAATTGCGTCCAGGCCAGGTAACTGGCCGGGCTACCCAGATCGAAAAAGAACTCCATGGTCTTGTTCATGCAGCACACTCCTTGATGAGTCGGGGCTTACCAACGCTCCATCCACGGGCGCAGGTCCAGTTCGAAGGTCCAGGCATCGCGCGGCTGTGCGTGCAGAAACCAGTAGCTGTCGGCTATGTGTGCAGGGTCGAGAATGCCGTCCTGATCCTTGAGCGCATAGCGTTCAGGGAAGCTGTCACGGATGAAGGCGGTGTCGATAGCACCATCCACCACCACGTGGGCAACGTGGATATTGCGCGGCCCCAACTCCCGCGCCATGCTCTGCGCCAAGGCTCGCAGGCCGTGCTTGGCGCCGGCGAAGGCGGCAAAACCAGCCGCCCCTCGCGTGCCCGCGGTAGCCCCCGTGAACAACACAGTGCCGCGCTCACGAGCCACCATACGCCGCGCTACTGCCTGGGCAGTGAGGAAGCCGGCAAAGCACGCCATTTCCCAGATTTTAAAGTACTTGCGTGGGGTTTCTTCGAGAATGCTGCACGGTACATTCGCGCCAATATTGAAGACAAAGGCTTCGATGGGGCCGATATCACGCTCGATGGTTTCGACCAGCGCCGCGACTTCGTCTTCTTTGCGCGCATCCGAGCCGAAACCGTGGGCTTGCCCGCCTGCAGCGCGGATCTCATCCACCAGCGGCTGTAGCTTCTCGGCCTGACGACGGGTGACGCAGGCGATATAACCCTCCCGGGCGAAGCGCTTGGCGATTTCGCCGCCCGTGGCATCCCCCGCGCCAATCACCAGCACCACTTTTTGTTGTTCTGTCATGCGCGCCTCCATTGATGAATGATCGTTTAGTAAACGAACGCTATGTTATGATCAGCGCCATCGTCAAGCCAGCGTTCAGAGGTTTCCGGTGCGCTACTCCAGCGAACACAAGCAACAGACTCGCGACAAGCTGCTGGCCAGCAGCGGCGCACTGGCCAAGCGTGGGGGTTTTGCCAGCACCGGCGTTGCCGGGCTGATGAAAGCCATCGGCCTGACCGGTGGTGCGTTCTACAACCACTTCCCGTCCAAGGACGACCTGTTTACCGAAGTGGTCCGTCAGGAGCTCTGCAACAGCCCGCTGGCCCGCCTGGCCAACCAGGGCGCCAGCCGCGAGCGCCTGGCGCGCTGCCTGCAGCAGTATCTGAGCCTGGCGCACCTGCATAACACCGAGGGTGGCTGCCCGCTGCCGCCGCTGGGCGTGGAAATCGCCCGGGCCGAACGGCCAGTACGCGAAGAAGCCGAGCACTGGTTGGTGAGTCTGCACGCTGCCTGGAGCCAGACGCTGGAAGACGAGGCGATCGCCTGGGTATTGATCAGCCAATGCGTCGGGGCGCTGGTGGTCGGGCGCATGCTGGCCACTGAGGTGGTTCAGGCACAGGTGCTGGACGCCAGCCGCAGCTTCGTCGACAGGGCGCTGAATGAAAGCCGCTAGCCTACTGGGTGCCCTGTTGCTGAGCACCGCAGCCCACGCCGAGCAAGCTTGCCCGCCTGGGCAGTACCAGGTTTGCCTAATGGGCTGTTTCTGCGCGCCCATCGACCCCGGCCAGGCAGGCCAGGTGCTCAAGGATGTCGAAGTCATGGCCTCCAGCAGCCTGGCCTTCGCCCTGCGCCAGGCCCGTGACGAGGCAACGGCCAGCGGCAGCCAACCAATCCCGCTGCATATCCGCGCCCAACTCGAACCCTGGTATGACTTTGCCGTGCTCGATGCTGCGCGCTACCGGGTGGGTGACGAACAACAGATCAGTGCCGCCAACGCCCTGCTGCAAAACCCGGATGTGAATGCGGTGACCTTGATCGACACGATCATCTTCCGGCATGCCGGTGATGCCGAGGACAACGTGGCGCTGTGGGCGCACGAGCTCAAGCATGTGCAGCAGTATCAGGAATTGGGGGTGGAAGAGTTCGCCCGGCGCTATACGCGCAATTACGATGAACTGGAGGGGCCGGCGTACAAGATCGAAGCCGAAGTCAGCAAGGCATTGCGCCAGCGCAGCTCGGGGCAGTCTCGGTAGACTGGACTGACCCCTTCGCGGGGCAAGCCCGCTCCCACAGGTCCGATGGCAACCCGATCTCTGTGGGAGCGGGCTTGTCCCGCGAAGAGGCAGGTACTAACGACACACGATTATCAGGAAGACACTGGAGACACCTTGCCATCTTCCTCGCGGCTGGCATACCGCTGCGCCAATACCGCACACACCATCAACTGAATCTGATGGAACAGCATCAGCGGCAAGATCATCGCCCCGATCCCACTCCCCACGAACAGCACCTGCGCCATCGGCACGCCGGTCGCCAGGCTCTTCTTGGAGCCGGCAAACAGAATGGTGATGCGGTCTTCAAGATTGAAGCCGAACGCTTTGCCCAGCAGGCGCGTACCGAACAGCACCACCGCCAGCAGAATGCCGCAGACGGCGAACAACCCTGCCAGATGCTGTGGCGATACCGTGTGCCACAAGCCCGTGACCACCGCCTCGCTGAACGCGGTGTAGACCACCAGCAGGATCGAGCCCTGGTCCACGACCTTGAGCCAGCGCGCATTGCGCTTGACCCAGGCACCGATCCAGCGCCGGGCGATCTGCCCGGCGACGAAGGGCACGAGCAACTGCAGGGTGATCTTCAGCACCGCATCCAGGCCCGAACCGGTATCGCCACTGGCACCCAGCAACATCATCACCAGCAGCGGGGTCAGGAAGATACCGATCAGGCTGGAGGCCGCAGCGCTGCAGATGGCCGCCGGCACATTGCCACGCGCCAACGAAGTAAAGGCAATCGCCGACTGCACGGTTGCTGGCAAGGCACACAGATACAGCACGCCAAGATACAACTCATTGCCCACCAGCGGCACGAACAGCGGCTTGAACGCAAGGCCCAGCAGCGGGAACAGTACGAAGGTGCAGGAGAACACCAGCAAGTGCAGACGCCAATGCCCGGCACCGGCGATAATCGCCTCACGCGACAGCTTGGCACCGTGCAGGAAGAACAACAGGCCGATGGCCAGGTTGGTCAGCCAGCCAAAATACACCGCGCCGTCGCCCGAGCAGGGCAGCACGGTGGCGATGAGCACGACCCCGAGTAAGGCCAAGGTGAAGTTGTCGAACAACATGCGCAAATACTTCATGAACATATCCATCTTGTCGTTGTGCAGGGGCAGACGATAAGGTCTGAGGCTTTTTCCTGCTAACGCCGGAACCCCCACCGGTGTCGCTCAACGGACACATACCCGAAAAGGAACCTTGCATGCCCCTCGTTCGCCTCGCGTCGCTCACTGCCGCCACGACTTTGGCGTTGAGTACGACCTTTGTACTCGCAGCTGATCCACTGCAGCGGCGAGTCGACGAAGTCATCCGCCCACTGATGCAGGATCAGGGAATCGCTGGCATGGCCGTAGCGCTGTATGCCAATGGCCAGGCGCACTATTTCAACTATGGCGTGGCCAGCAAGGCCGATAATCAACCCGTCACCGCCGATACGCTGTTCGAGATCGGTTCACTGAGCAAGACCTACACCGCCACACTCGCCGCCTTGGCCAGCGCCGAGGCCAAGCTTGACCTCGACGCCCCAGCCCAACGCTACCAACCCGCTCTGGCCGGCACGCCGCTTGGCAAAGCCAGCGTGCTCGAGTTGGGTGCTTACAGCGCCGACTGCCTGCCGTTGCAATTCCCCGATGCAGTGAAAACCGACGAACAGGCGTTGGACTTTTTCCGTAACTGGCAGCCCAAGAGCGAACACGGCACCCAGCGTTGCTACTCGAACCCCAGCTTGGGGCTGTTCGGTGATTTGGCCGCACGCGCACAGCAGAAGCCATTCGCCGAGTTGATGACCCAGGGCCTATTGCCGCAGATGGGACTGAAGCATACCTATCTGGAGATCCCCGCCAACGCTCAAGACCTCTACGCTCAAGGTTACGATGCCCAGGACCGCCCAGTTCGGGTCAGCCCCGGCCCCTACGCAGACGAGGCCTACGGCATCAAGACCAGCGCCAGCGACCTGCTGCGCTACGTGCGCCTACACATGCAGCCAGACGAACTGCCACCCGCCGTGAGAAAAGCGGCTGCCCTCACCCAGGCCGGTTATTTCCGGGTCGGCGCGATGACCCAAGGCTTGGGCTGGGAACGCTATCCCTACCCTGCCGCACTCGACACTCTGGTCGATGGCAACAGCCTCCGGCTTATCCGCGAGCCACAGGCCACGCAGCGTCTCGACCCCGCCCTGCCAGCGCTTCGTGCAGCCTGGTACAACAAGACCGGCTCCACCAATGGTTTTGGGGCCTATGCCGTGTTCATCCCCTCCGCAGGCAAGGCCATTGTTCTACTCGCCAATCGCAATTATCCCAACGAAGAACGCGTGCGCGCAGCCTACCGAATCCTGTCGAGCATAGACCGCTGATAGGCCGTCATACGGGATTGTCGGACAATATGTAGTGACTAAAAATTTTCACTACAAAACCATTGACGCCGCCAATCGCCCTTGGGCATGATGAGGCCGTCTCCCCGATCGGGAGCGGTGGCAAGGGTGTTCCAGGCGGCTTGCGCGGTAACGCAGGCCGCCCGTGGAGAGGGAACTGTCCAAAAGGCAGGTGTAAGAAAGCCCCTGTTGCGATGCTGCTGTAGCAGCCTTGGTAGTGCGCTACATGCTGTGGCGCCAACTGTGAAAATCACCAACAAAAAATGGGTAATGGGGGCTTTATGATGAACTTGAACAACAATCCGACCATCGACCAACTGGCCCAGCTGTTCGCCGCGCGCAAAGACAGCCTCGACGACCACCTGCTGTGGGTCAACCAGACCGGCGAGGTGCGCCTCGACCGCCTGCCGCCGAACACGGTCGAAGATGAATTCGAAGCGCACTTGCCTAGCATGCGCGCCCGCTTCAAGGTCTACCGCCGTGGCCAGGGCTACGTCGGCAAGAAAGCCGCCGCCGACACCGAGTTCGTCGGTCGCGTGCTGCAGACCCTGCAACAAGAATGGCCCGCCGCCCGTGAGCGGCAGGCAGTCAAGGTGATCGAGCCGCTCAACTGATGCGTCATTGAGCAGCCACACCACTTTATGAGCCCGGCCCGCATAAGCCGGGCTTTTTCATGCCTGGCGACGCTGGCGCAGTGGCAATGCCAGCGCACCGGTCGCCAGCGCCCTCGCCCGGTCGACACCCCACACCAGGGCGCGAGTCATGGTCTCGCCGGGCCGTGCCGGGTAATACTCTTCCACCAGCGCCTTGCCCTCCTGGCTATACAGCCCGAGGAACAACTGCGTGGCTCCGAGCCGCGACAGGCGTACCTGTACATCGAGGGTAGTGCCGTCACTCAACGCTTCATCGTGGCTGCGGCTGTGCAATTGCGCATCGGCCCACTGCCAATAGGTTTCTTCCCTGACTCGCATGGAAAAACACACCTCCTTTCCTGAGATAGCGTCAGAAAAGCACACCGGCATCGATTCGGCGAGCGCAACCCATCGATGCCATGAGCAGGATCAACCCGAGCCAACAAAAACCCCGCCAGAGGGCGGGGTAATGTGAACGGGATCACTTTTTCAACGGAATGCGCGGCGTGAAGCGGCCCTTTTTGCTGCGCTGCAGATGTGCTGGCTGCAACTGTTCCGAATCGTCCAGGGTCATGTGGCCAACGCCCAGGCGAAATGCCGACTGACCGCAACGCACCTGGCTGTTGATCGGGAATGCATCATTCATGTCTTCGAAAAAGGACTCACTCATGCCCTGCTCTCCTTTCAGTGGCGACCGCGTCGGCCTGTACAGCTTTGCCTGGGAAAAACGCGACCTGTGAAAGTGAGACTAGCCGGTCACATGCAGACTGCCGGGACAAATCATCTAGAACCGACCAGTGGCACTTCGCCTTTATTTCAGGCGCACAGCCGTGCCTGTGGCGAACACAACCACCATGCCGCCCTGCACCGAGGGCATGCTGATTTCAAAGTCGACGCCCACCACCGCATCGGCCTGCAACTGCCGTGCCCGCACTTTCAACTCTTCGGTGGCCTGCTCGCGTGCCTCGCGCAGCGCGCTCTCCAGCGTTTGTGAGCGGCCGCCGAAAAAGTCGCGAAAGCGTGCGAAGAAATCGCGCACGAAGTTGATGCCCTGCACCGATTCAGAGCTGACCACGCCAAGGTATTCGGCGATCGGGCGGCCTTCGAGCTGGCTGGTGGTAGAGATGATCATCGGGAGGCTCCGTTGGCTTGGCAAAAGAGCCAAGTCTAACAAACCCGTCGATCAGCTTGCGCTCGCCGCCCGCAACCGCTGCGTAAGCTTCGACCCGAATACATTGACCAGCAACCCAAGCATGACCAGCAGCGCACCCCACCCCTGCACCGCCGTCAGCCGCTCGCCCAGTAACCAGGCCGAAGAGCTCAACCCGATCACTGGCACCAACAAAGAGAACGGCGCCACCTTGCCCGCCGGGTGACGCGACAACAGTTTGCTCCACAGGCTGTAGCCAAGCATGGTGGCGACAAACGCCAGGTAGATCAGCGCCAATACCGAGCTCCAGCCGATGTTGGCCAGCGCATGGCCAATACGCTCGGGCCCATCCAGCCACCACGACAAGGCCAGAAACGGCAGCGGCGGAATCAACCCACCCCAGATCACCAACGCCACCAGGTCAACCGAACCGAAACGGCGGGTAATGATGTTGCCCATGCCCCACATGGCGCCTGCGCACAGGGTCAGCAACAGTGCCACCAGCGGCACATGGCCGCTGTCTTCGCTGCCGATCAAAGCCAGACCACTGGCCGCCACCAGCAACCCCAGCACACTTGCCGGGCGCAGGCGCTCCCCCAGAAACAACGCAGCGAAACCGAGGGTAAAGAAAGCCTGTGACTGCAGCACCAACGACGCCAGCCCCGGTGGCATGCCGCTGTACATGGCCTGGAACAGAAAGGCAAATTGCCCCAGAGAGATGGTCGCACCGTAGGCGATCAACCAGCGCCACGGCAATTTCGGCCGTTTGACCAGCAGCACGGCCGGAAAGGCCACCAGCAGAAAGCGCAATGCCCCCAGCAGCATCGGCGGCAGGCCATCGAGGCCTACCTTGATGACCACGAAATTGACTCCCCAGGCGACGATCACCACCAGGGCGATCAGCAGGTCCTTGAGCGGCATTGCAACTTCCTTCTTCTGGCGATCTAGACACATTTCGTAACAGCATAAGGCCATTTTCGAGCATGGGACCAGCACAGTTCCGGCCAACCCTTGCGCAACAGTAGCGTCGTATTAGCGGAAATCGTCCCGCTTGACCGGACTTGTATAGACATGTTCATATCGAGTGGAAGCCCGTTGTGCTACGTGCCGCCAATGGCTAACTCCCCGACACAAAAACAATGAAGCGGAGCCCTCAATGTCCAGCAAATCCGTGCTCGAACGGCGTTCGATCGACTACATCCCCGAAGCTGAACGCCATGGACGGGTGTACAGCCAGTTCACCCTATGGCTTGGAGCCAACCTGCAAATTACCGCCATCGTCACCGGCGCACTGGCCGTGGTGCTCGGCGGCGACGTGTTCTGGTCGCTGATCGGCCTGCTGCTGGGGCAACTGATCGGCGGCACGGTGATGGCGCTGCATGCCGCTCAGGGCCCACGCCTGGGCCTGCCGCAGATGATCTCCAGCCGCGTGCAATTTGGCGTGTACGGCGCGGCAATTCCGATGGTGCTGGTGTGCCTGATGTACCTGGGGTTCACCGCCACTGGCACGGTCTTGTCCGGGCAGGCCATCGGCCAGTTGCTCAGTGTCAGCGACAGTACCGGGATCCTCATCTTCGCCGCCGTGATCGTCCTCGCCACCCTGGCGGGATACCGAGTCATCCATTGGATCGGCCGGGTCGCCAGCGTGCTCGGCATCATCGCCTTCGTCTACCTGTTCAGCCGCATCTTGATGCTCGCCGACATTGGCCAGTTGCTCGACAACCGCCACTTCAGCTGGGCATCGTTCCTGCTGGCCGTGTCGCTGGCGGCGTCCTGGCAGATCGCCTTCGGTCCGTACGTGGCCGATTATTCGCGCTACCTGCCGCGCAGCACGTCGCCGGTCAGGACCTTCCTCGCCGCAGGCCTGGGCTCGGTGATCGGTGCTCAGGCCTCGATGGTCCTGGGTGTGTTCGCCGCTGCCATCGCCGGCGGCCAGTTCACCGGGCGCGAAGTGGCGTATATCGTCGGCCTGGGTGGCGCGGGCAGCACTGCGGCGCTGCTCTACTTCTGCATCGCCTTCGGCAAGGTGACCATCTCGACACTGAACTCCTATGGCAGCTTCATGTGCATCGCCACCATCATCAGCGGCTTTCGTGGCCACCTGGCGATCAGCCGCACCCAGCGCCTGGTGTTCGTGCTGGCCATCGTCGGTGCTGCCACACTGGTGGCTTTGCTCGGCCAGCACTCGTTCCTCACTGCATTCAAGTCGTTCATCCTGTTCCTGCTGACCTTCTTCGTGCCCTGGAGCGCGGTCAACCTGGTGGACTACTACTTCATCACCAAGGAACGCTACGACATCCCTGCCCTGGCCGACCCCGAAGGCCGCTATGGCCGTTGGAACTGGCCTGGGATCAGCGTGTACACCGTTGGCGTACTGATCCAGATGCCATTCATCGACACCAAGCTGTACACCGGACCGATGGTCGCGCACCTGGGCGGCGTGGACGTGTCCTGGCTGATCGGCCTGGTGGTGCCGAGTGTGCTGTATTACTGGGTGGCACGGCGCCGCGCCGCTGATGCACCGGCCAGCCTGATCGTGCCGCAGGCACGCTGAAGTGCAGAGTTGATGCGAAGCAGGCCTGGTGCGTATGGTGGGCCGTTGCCCCACCTTGATATGAGGAACAGATGCCGGACCTTGAATCGCAACTGAAGCAGATCCGCCAGGGCCAGATCTACAATGACCTCACTCCCGAACTGATTGCAGCTCGGGAGCAGGCGGTTCTGCTGACGAGCCAGTACAACGACGCATTTTCCAGGCCTGCTGGTGAGCGAGAGGAAATCCTGCGGGGCTTGCTGGGCAGCATGGGTACCGCCGTGCATTTCGAGCCAACGTTTCGCTGTGAGTTTGGTCGCCACATTCATATCGGCAGCCACTTCTACGCAAACTTCGACTGCGTCATGCTCGATGGCGGCGGCATCACCATCGGTGACAACGTGCTACTGGGGCCGCGTGTCGGAATCTACACGTCCAACCATGCGATAGACCCGGCCGAACGTGCAGCGGGCGCTTGCTTCGCCAGGCCGGTGAGCATTGGCAACAGGGTCTGGATTGGCGCAGGCGTGCACGTGAACCCAGGGGTGACCATTGGCGAGGGGGCCATCATCGGCTCCGGGAGTGTCGTGACATCGGACATTCCACCCAACGTCATTGCAGCCGGTGTTCCCTGCCGCGTGTTACGCCCTATCACCGAAGCAGACAAGACTGGCTACATGCCTTGAAAAGCTGGTGGTTGCCTAGGCGCCCCGAGGCTGCACATACTGCGGTTTTGGCGATGCACAGACACAACCATGACCGATATCGCAGGCCAGCTAGACCCGCCGCTCAAGCCCGTCGACCCTCCACGAGTGGTGGTCTTCGTGGCCTACGAGGCCATGGGCCTGCTCGACCTCAGTGGCGCCCAAACCGTGTTCTGGGCTGCCACCAAAGCCATGGCCGAGCGCGGTTTGCCGGGTTACCGCCTGCACACCGCCAGCCTCGAAGGTGGCCTGCAGCCAACCGCGGAAGGCTTGACCGTCGCCACCGAACGCCTGGATGACATAATGGCCCAGGCGGTCGACACATTGATCGTGCCCGGCGCCCCGGACATCATCCGCGCCCTGCCCGGCCATGGCCCGCTGATCGCCTGGTTACGCCGCGCCAGCCTGCACGCCAAACGTACCGCCTCGGTGTGCAGCGGCACTTTTCTGCTGGCCAGCGCCGGCCTGCTCGACGGCCGCCGCGCCGCTACCCACTGGGCCATGTGCGAGGTGCTGCGGCGCGACTTCCCGGCAGTGCAGGTGGACCACGAATCGATCTTCGTCCAGCAGGACACGGTGTGGACCTCGGCGGGCGTGAGCGCCGGCATCGACATGGCCCTGGCGCTGGTCGAACTGGACTGTGGACGGGACGTGGCCATGCAGGTGGCGCGCGAGCTGGTGGTGTTTCTGAAGCGCCCGGGCGGGCAGGCGCAGTTCAGTGAACTGCTCAAACTGCAAGGCCAGGACTGCGCCGAGTTCGAGGCCCTGCACCTGTGGCTAAACAATCACCTCGGCGACCCGCAACTGACCGTCGAGCGCCTCGCCGAACAGGCGCACATGAGCCTGCGAAACTTCACCCGTGTGTACAAGGTGAAGACCGGCCGCACCCCAGCCAAGGCCATCGAGGTGTTTCGCCTGGAAGCCGCCCGGCGCCAGTTGGAAAACACCGACAAACACATCGAGCAAGTGGCCCGGCAATGCGGGTTCGGTAATGAAGAGCGCATGCGCCTGGCCTTCCAGCGTCACCTGGCGGTCACCCCGCGCGACTACCGCGCCCGCTTCGCCCGCAGTGTGCCGCTGGCCGAAATTCAGGGTTCTTTGGCCTAGGGTGTGTTGCTTCGTCGCCCGTAGCATCGTTGTCCGCCAACAAGGGCTACCTTGTTCTATCCGGTCCTTCCAGGAGCACAACGATGAAAAACATCCTGATCATTGGCGCAGGCTTCGCAGGCCTGTGGAGCGCTCTAAGCGCCATCCGCCAACTGGACTTGCATGACCGCAAGGATGTAACGGTGACAGTGCTTGCGCCGCAGGCCGAGCTGCATGTGCGCCCACGCTTCTATGAACCCGAAGTGCATACCATGGCCGCCCCCCTGCAGGAGCTGTTCGAAGCAGTGAACGTGCGTTTCGTGCAAGGCACGGCATTCAAGGTCGACGAAGACCGCAAGCAGGTGAAGTACCGTACCCACAGTGGCACCGAGTGCGAACTGGGCTATGACCGCCTGATCATGGCCTGCGGCAGCGTGCTCAACCGTCCTGCCATGGCTGGCATCGAGCATGTCTTCGATGTCGACAAGATCGACAGCGCCGCGCGCCTCGAAACTCACCTCAAGTCGCTGGTCGATCTGCCCGACACCCCCGCGCGCAATACCGTGGTCATTGCGGGTGGCGGCTTTACCGGTATTGAAACCGCTACCGAACTGCCATCGCGTTTGCGCAACATCCTGGGGGATGAGGCAATGCTGCGCGTGGTGGTCATCGACCGTGGCGCGAAAATTGGTGCAGCCCTGGGCGACGGCATCCGCCCGGCCATCGAAGAGGCATCCAGGGAGCTTGGCATCGAATGGATCTGCGGGGCCACCGTGGCCTCGGTGGACCGCGACGGTGTGCTGCTGGACAACGGCCAGCGCATCGACGCAAAAACCGTGGTGTGGACCGTGGGCTTCAGGGCCAATCCGCTGACCGAGCAGATCAGTGGCGAACGCGACCGCCAGGGCCGGCTGCATGTGGACGGCAACCTCAAGGTCAAGGGCAACGATGCGGTGTACGCGGCCGGTGATGTGGCTTATGCGGCGTGCGATGACGTGGGCAACTACGCCGTGATGTCCTGCCAGCATGCCATCCCACTGGGGCGCTACGCTGGCAACAACGCGGCAGCCGAACTGATCGGCGTGGCGCCGATGACCTACAACCAGCCCAAGTACGTGACCTGCCTCGACCTGGGTGCCTGGGGCGCGGTGTATACCGAAGGCTGGGAGCGGGCCGTGTCGCCACCGACCGACAAGGCCGAGGCCAAGGTGCTGAAGTCGCATATCAACTCAATCTGGATCTATCCGCCAGCGGCCGTGGACCGTGCAGCGGCACTGGCAGCGGCAGACCCGACCATTCCGGTGGCCTGACTAGCGCTTTCGCGGGCAGCCCGCTCCCACAGGTACACCGCCGCTTTCGAGAACGGTGAAATACCTGTGGGAGCGGGCTTGCCCGCGAAGAGGCTAAACACGCGTGCGGCACTAAGCACCTAATGCCCGCGCCCAATGCATTTGCACATCGCCCAGAACCCATGGCATAGATGCAGGTCCAGTCTGTGCATGAACCGCATTTCGCCCTTCAAGGAGTTCCAGGCATGAGCAAGCCCCCCTACGTCCCGCCCAAGGTCTGGCGCAACGACGCAGCCTCCGGCGGCCAGTTCGCCAGCATCAACCGCCCGATCGCCGGCCCTACCCATGACAAGGCGCTGCCCGTCGGCAAGCAGCCGCTGCAGCTGTACTCCCTGGCTACCCCCAACGGTGTCAAAGTCACCATTCTCCTTGAAGAACTGCTCGCCCTTGGCCACAACGGCGCCGAGTACGATGCCTGGCTGATTCGCATTGGCGAAGGCGATCAATTCTCCAGCGGCTTCGTGGCGGTAAACCCCAACTCGAAGATCCCCGCCCTGCTCGACCGCAGCGTAGAGCCGCCGGTAAGGGTGTTCGAATCGGGCTCGATCCTGCTGTACCTGGCTGAAAAGTTTGGCGCCTACCTGCCAAAAGATCCCGCCGCACGTACCGAAAGCTTGAGCTGGCTGTTCTGGCAGATGGGTTCGGCACCCTACTTGGGTGGTGGCTTTGGCCATTTCTACGTCTACGCCCCAGAGAAAATCGAATACGCCATCAACCGCTTCACCATGGAGGCCAAGCGTCAGCTCGACGTGCTTGAGCGCCGTCTGGCGCAAAGCCGCTACCTGGGTGGCGACGAATACAGCATTGCCGACATCGCCGTGTGGCCATGGTACGGGCAACTGGTGCGCGGCAACCTGTATGGCGCTGCGGAATTTCTCGCGGTAGAGGAGTACCCGCACGTGCAGCGCTGGGCTGAAGAAATTGCCCAGCGGCCAGCCGTGCAACGGGGTACGCGGGTCAACCGCACCTGGGGTGATGAAGGCACTCAGGTACCAGAACGGCATTCGGCGGCAGATCTGGACTGATGCAAACGGGGCCGTCTTGCGGCCCCAACAATGCCCTGTTGCAAAAATCCGTTTGCCCCCGCGCAAACCTGCGTCCCCCGCGCCCTTCTTGTACACTCCTCGCAAAAGCCCCCACCTGCACAATTTTTGGTGAACGCATGATCGAGGTAACCGAGGTTTCCATTGCCGAGCTGCGCGACGCGCTCGCAGCAGGCCGCACGACGGCGGTCGAGCTGGTCAAGGCCTACCTGGCGCGTATCGATGCCTACGATGGAGCCGATACCGCCACTGCCTTGAATGCCGTGGTAGTGCGCAATCCAGAAGCACTCAAGGAGGCCGAAGCCTCCGACGCCCGCCGCGCCCGTGGCGAACTGCTCGGACCGCTCGACGGCATCCCCTACACCGCCAAGGACAGCTACCTGGTCAAAGGCCTGACCGCCGCTTCCGGTAGCCCGGCGTTCAAGGAACTGGTCGCCCAGCGCGACGCTTTCACCGTCGAGCGCCTGCGCGCCGGCGGCGCCATCTGCCTGGGCAAGACCAACATGCCGCCCATGGCCAACGGCGGCATGCAACGTGGCGTCTATGGCCGCGCCGAAAGCCCGTATAACGCCAACTACCTGACCGCACCGTTCGCCTCTGGCTCATCGAATGGTGCCGGCACCGCCACCGCGGCCAGCTTCAGCGCCTTCGGCTTGGCCGAAGAAACCTGGTCGAGCGGTCGTGGTCCTGCTTCGAATAACGGGCTGTGTGCCTACACGCCTTCGCGCGGGGTGATCTCGGTACGTGGCAACTGGCCGCTGACGCCGACCATGGACGTGGTGGTGCCGTACGCCCGGACCATGACCGACCTGCTGGAAATCCTCGATGTCGTAGTCGCCGACGATGCCGACCCACGTGGCGACCTGTGGCGCCTGCAGCCTTGGGTGCCGATTCCAGCCGCCTCCGACGTGCGCCCGGCGTCCTACCTGGCCCTGGCAGCTGATGCCAGCTCGCTCAAGGGCAAGCGTTTCGGCGTGCCGCGCATGTACATCAATGCCGATGATCAGGCAGGCACTTCCGAAAAGCCCGGCATCGGTGGCCCGACCGGCCAACGCATCAACACCCGCGCCAGCGTCATCGACCTGTGGAAGCAAGCGCGTCAAGCCTTGGAAGCGGCCGGCGCCGAAGTATTGGAAGTGGACTTCCCGCTGGTCTCCAATTGCGAAGGCGACCGCCCGGGCGCACCGACCGTGTACAACCGCGGGATCGTCAGCAAGGAATTTCTTCACGACGAACTGTGGGAATTGTCCGGCTGGGGCTTCGATGACTTCCTGCGCGCCAACAACGATCCCAAGCTCAACCGCCTGGCCGACGTCGATGGCCCGAAGATCTTCCCCCATGATCCCGGCACCCTGCCCAACCGTGAGGATGACCTGGCAGCGGGCATGGATGAATACGTCAACATGGCCAAGCGCGGCCTGAAGACCTGGGATCAGATCGAAACCCTGCCCGACGGCTTGCGTGGCCTGGAAGCCACCCGCAAGCTCGACCTGGAAGACTGGATGGACGCCCAAGGCCTGGACGCGGTGCTGTTCCCCACCGTGGCCGACGTGGGCCCGGCCGATGCCGACGTCAACCTGGCCTCGGCGGATGTCGCCTGGAGCAACGGTATCTGGGTAGCCAACGGCAACCTCGCCATCCGCCACCTGGGCGTGCCGACCGTCACCGTGCCGATGGGCGTGATGGCCGACATCGGCATGCCGGTAGGCCTGACGTTTGCCGGCCGCGCCTACAGCGACAACAACCTGCTGAGCTTTGCTGCGGCCTTCGAGGCGACCGGCTCACGCCGCATGGTCCCGCCGCGTACGCCTGCGCTGGGCTGACCGTCCTGGCCCCATTGCCGCTTGCCGGCAGTGGGGCCAACTGGTATGACCTCCTTCTTTTGGTATCAAGCAAACGGAAGGCTGCCATGACCCTGCACATCCACACCCCCCTGATCGAATCCCGCCCGCTGTCGCTGGCTGCCGGCCGAACGGTCTGGCTCAAGCTCGACGCTCTGCAGCCTTGCGGCTCGTTCAAGCTGCGCGGGGTGGGCCATGCCTGCGAAGTTCACCATGCCCGTGGCGCCCGCCACTTCGTATCCTCGTCGGGTGGCAACGCCGGCCTGGCCGTTGCCTATGCCGGGCGCAAGCTGGGCGTACCGGTCACCGTAGTGGTGCCGGAGACTACCACTGCACGCGCCAAGGAGCTGTTGCAGCAAGAAGACGCCAAGGTGATCGTGCATGGCAGTTCCTGGCAGGAGGCCAACGCGCTGGCGCAAACCCTGGTCGGGCCTGACGATGCCTTTATTCACCCCTTCGATGATCCGCTGCTGTGGATGGGACATGCCAGCCTGGTCGATGAAGTCGCTGCCAGCGGGTACAAGCCTGATGCGGTGGTGCTGTCGGTTGGCGGCGGCGGCTTGCTCAGTGGCGTGGTCGAAGGCCTCAAGCGCAATGGCTGGAACGATGTGCCGGTGCTGGCGGTGGAAACCGAAGGGGCCGCCTCGCTGCATGCTGCAGTGCAGGCCGGCCAGCCGGTGGAGCTGGAGCGTCTCGCTTCGGTGGCAACCTCGCTGGGCGCCAAGCGTGTGGCCGACCAGGCGTTGGTCTGCGTGCGTACGCATCCGGTGCACAGCGTGCTGGTCAGTGATCGCGCGGCGCTGGAGGCGTGCGAGCGCTTCTTGGCTGACCATCGGGTGTTGGTTGAGCCGGCTTGTGGTGCGGCGCTGGCGTTGGCTTATGAGGCAGGCAATTTGCACGGCTACGAGAATGTGCTGATCGTGGTTTGCGGCGGCGCTACGGCGACGCTGGGGCAGATTCAGGAGTGGTTGAAAAAGCTCGACTGAGGCTGCCTGCTCCGGCCTCTTCGCGGGGCAAGCCCGCTCCCACAAAAATTGAGGCGCACCCCGTCCTGTGGGAGCGGGCTTGCCCCGCGAAAGGGCCGGGACAGCAGGATCGTCACACAGGCCTGTTCCAATGAGCCCGCCGCCCAGGGAAAAATCCCCGCCCAACGGTAAAGACTACGACGAAATGCTTATCTCGCCCTTTCGATCTGTATCAAGTGAAGGCACAATGCGTGTCCTTTTTTTGGCCGGCCTGGCCGGGGGCCTTTAAATGATCAAGACGCCGTACTACCTCATCGATAAAACCAAGCTGCTGAGCAACATGGAGAAGATCGCCTACGTGCGTGAACACTCCGGTGCCAAGGCGCTGCTCGCCCTCAAGTGCTTCGCCACCTGGTCGGTATTCGACCTGATGCAGCAGTACATGGACGGCACCACTTCTTCGTCGCTGTACGAGCTCAAGCTCGGCCGCCAGAAGTTCGCCGGCGAGACCCACGCCTACAGCGTGGCCTGGGCCGACGACGAGGTCGAGGAAATGCTCGATAACTGCGACAAGATCATCTTCAACTCGATCGGCCAGTTGCAGCGCTTCGCCGACCAGTCCGAAGGCAAGGTCCGCGGCCTTCGCGTCAACCCGCAGGTGAGCAGCTCCGACTACCTGCTGGCCGACCCGGCCCGCCCGTTCAGCCGCCTCGGCGAGTGGGACCCGGAGAAGATCGAAAAAGTCATCGGGCAGATCTCCGGCTTCATGTTCCACAACAACTGCGAGAACGGTGACTTCGGCCTGTTCGACAAGATGCTCACGCACATCGAAGAACGCTTCGGCCACCTGCTGCACAAGGTCGAGTGGGTCAGCCTGGGTGGCGGTATCCACTTCACCGGCGAGGACTATGCTGTCGATGCCTTCTGCGCACGCCTGAAAGCCTTCTCGCAGCAATACGGCGTGCAGGTCTACCTGGAGCCGGGCGAAGCCGCCATCACCAACAGCGCCTCGCTGGAAGTGACCGTGCTCGACACCCTGTACAACGGCAAGCACCTGGCCGTGGTCGACAGCTCGATCGAAGCCCACCTGCTCGACCTGCTGATCTACCGCCTCAACGCCAAGATGGCTCCCAACGATGGCGAGCACACCTACATGGTCTGCGGCAAATCGTGCCTGGCCGGTGACATCTTCGGCGAGTACCAATTCGATCGTCCGCTGGCCATCGGCGATCGCCTGTCGTTCATTGACACGGCGGGCTACACCATGGTCAAGAAAAACTGGTTCAACGGTTTGAAGATGCCGTCCATCGCGGTCAAGCAACTCGACGGCAGCGTCGAAGTGGTGCGCGAGTTCGGTTTCGAAGACTACGTTTCCAGCCTGTCGTAAGACAGGCCTTTAAAGTAAGGAGCTAAAGGTAAATTGAAGAAGAACGTTCTTATCATTGGTGCAGGAGGTGTCGCCAAGGTGGTGGCCCACAAGTGCGCGCAGCACAACGACGAACTCGGTCGTATCGCTATCGCGTCACGGAACATCTCCAAATGCCAGGCCATCATCGACAGCGTCAAGGCCAAGGGTAGCCTCAAGGTACCCGCCGACATCCAGGCCTTCTCGCTCAACGCCCTCGATATCGAGGCGACCAAGGCTCTGATCCGCGAGACCGAATCGCAGATCGTGATCAACGTCGGCTCCGCCTTCCTCAACATGTCGGTGCTGCGTGCCTGCATCGATACCGGTGTCGCCTACCTGGACACCGCAATTCACGAAGAACCGGGCAAGATCTGCGAGACGCCGCCCTGGTACGGCAACTACGAGTGGAAACACCTCGAAGAATGCCAAGAGAAGAACATCACCGCCATTCTGGGTGTCGGTTTCGACCCAGGTGTGGTGAACAGCTACGCAAAACTTGCGCAGCAACAGTATTTCGACAGCATTGATTCGATCGATATTCTCGACGTCAATGCTGGGTCCCATGGCAAGTACTTCGCCACCAACTTCGACCCGGAAATCAACTTCCGCGAGTTCACCGGGCAAGTCTGGAGCTGGCAGAACAGCCAGTGGACCAGCAACACCATGTTCGAAGTCAAGCGTACCGACGACCTGCCGGTGGTGGGTTCGCAGAACCTGTACCTGACCGGTCACGACGAGGTCCACTCGATCTCGAAGAACCTGAACGTGCCAAACGTGCGCTTCTGGATGAGCTTCGGCGAGCACTACATCAATGTGTTCACCGTCCTGAAGAACCTGGGCCTGCTCTCCGAGCAGCCGGTCACGACCGCTGAAGGCCTGGAAGTGGTGCCGTTGAAAGTGGTCAAGGCCGTGCTGCCTGATCCAGCCTCCCTGGCCCCCGGCTACACCGGCAAGACCTGCATCGGTGACCTGGTCAAAGGCACCAAGAATGGCCAGCCGCGTGAAGTGTTCATCTACAACGTGGCCGACCACGAAGAAGCCTTTGCCGAGACCGACAGCCAGGGCATTTCCTACACCGCCGGCGTACCGCCAGTGGCTGCGGCCCTGCTGGTTGCCCGTGGCGAGTGGGATGCCAAGCGCATGGTCAACGTCGAGGAACTGCCTGCCGAGCCGTTCCTCAAGGCGCTGGACGTCATGGGCCTGCCGACCCGCGTGAAAGATGAAAAAGGCGATCGTCCGTGGGACGCTGAAGCCTAAGCAGTAAGACGGGGCGCCAACAGGGCGCCCCTTCTTTTTGGCCGGTTATTTCCTGGCTTCCAAAATCAGATTGAATGGCGTCTGCGTCGCCCGCCGAAACCGCGTGAACCCCGCCTCCTCGAACACCGCCCGCAAGCGCGCCTCTCCAGCCTGGGCGCCCAACCCCAGCCCCACCTCCTGAGACAGCGAGTTCGGTGTGCAGATGAATGTCGACGCCGCATAGAACAGGCGCCCAACCGGTGTCAGGTTGCCGTCCAGTGAATCCTCGGCATAGGGTTCCACCAACATCACCGTGCCGTCAGCCTTCAACGCCTTGTATGCATGCCGGGCCGCGCCGACAGGATCGCCCATATCGTGCAGGCAGTCGAAGAAACACACCAGGTCGTGGTCATGCCCCGGATAATCCTTGGCCGACGCCTGCTGGAAGCTTACGCGTTGCGATACGCCAGCCTCGCAAGCACGCTCCCGAGCCGTGGTGATCGACGGTGCGTGATAGTCATATCCTGAGAACGTAGAGGCTGGAAACACCTGGGCCATCACCAGCGTCGAAGCACCATGCCCACAACCGACATCCGCTACCTTCGCCCCAGCCTGCAGCTTGTCGACTACGCCTTCGAGCGCTGGCAACCACTGCGCCACCAGGAAGGTTCTGTAACCTGGCCGAAAGAACCGCTCGGTGCCGCTGAACATGCACGGGTGATGGTCGCCCCAGGCCAGCCCGCCGTCACCGCGCATGGCCGCCACCAGCTTGTCCTTGTCGTGAAAGAGCGCGGCCACCACCGCCGCGCCTCCGGCCATATAGGCCGGCGAGTCTTCCAACGCCAGCGCCATGGCCTGTTCTTCGGGTAACACGAAATTGCCCTGTTCATGGACCATGTAGCCCGACGCCGCTTGGGCGTTGAGCCATTCGCGCACCAGCCGAGGGTGGCAGCCGGTCTTCGCTGCCAGCGCTTCAGGGGTGATCGGCTGGCTGTCGGCCATGGCTCGATACAACCCCAGCTCGTCACCGAGAATCACATTGGCCAGTGTCGCCGCAGCGCCCATGTCGCCGACCAGCTTGCCCATGAAGTCGTGAAGCCTTGCCTCGTCCATGACCTGCCCTCCTCTGCAAGAAGGCCACCGTCAGCAAGGGATGTCCGGTCCGGTGAGGCGATGGTCGGATGGATGGTGAGGGCTCGCCGCTGGGGGAGCAGCGGCGGGCTGGTTGTAAGTTTAGATGTCATGTTGGAGCGAGGCGACCCCGATCACTGCGTATCAGCCATACCCGGCGGGTTCAACTGCAACACCTCATTGGTATACGCCCACTCTTTCTGCACCTCATCCGGATGATCGTTCAGGCGCATGCCATAAGACGGAATGATCTGCCTGATCTTGGCCTGCCACTGCGGCGAAGCCAGCTTGTCCTTGAACACCTTGCCCATCAGGTCCAGCATGATCGGCGGCGCCGTCGAAGCGCCCGGCGAAGCGCCAAGAAGACCAGCGATGCTACCGTCCTTGGACGTCACCACCTCAGTGCCCAGCTTGAGCACCCCGCCTTGGCTGTCGTCCTTCTTGATGATCTGCACCCGCTGGCCGGCCTGCCACAGGCGCCAGTCTTCCTTCCTCGCCTCTGGGAAGTAGGTGCGCAAGGCCTCGAAACGGTCATCATCCGACTGCAGCACCTGGCCGACCAGGTATTGCACCAGATCGAACTCACGCACGCCGACGCGGACCATCGGCCAGGTGTTGTGCACGCTGACGCTGGCGAACAGGTCGAGCAGCGAGCCCTGCTTGAGGAACTTGGTCGAGAAGGTTGCGAACGGCCCGAACAGGATCATCCGCTTGCCGTCGAGCACGCGGGTGTCCAGGTGCGGGACCGACATGGGCGGCGCCCCGGATGCGGCGATGCCGTAGGCTTTGGCCATGTGCTGCTGGGCAATGGCCGGGTTGTCGGTCACCAGGAACGAACCACCGACCGGGAAGCCGGCATAATCCTTGGCTTCGTCGATGCCCGACTTCTGCAGCAGCGGCAGCGCCGCACCGCCGGCGCCGATGAACAGGAATTTGGCATCGGTGCTGGCAGTATTGCCGTCCTTGAGGTTCTTGTACTCGACGTGCCAGGAGCCATCATCATTGCGGGTGATGTGCTCGACCTCGCTGGAAAGCTTGAGATCGAAGTTCGGCCGATTCTTCAGGTAACCCACGTACTGGCGGGTAATCTCGCCGAAGTTGACGTCGGTGCCGATGGGCGTCCAGGTCACGGCCAGCTTCTGGTTGGGGTCTCGGCCCGCCATCATCAGCGGCACCCACTTGCGGATCTGCTCGTGGTCTTCGGAGTACTGCATGGGCTTGAACAGCGGGCTGGCTTGCAGCGCCTCGTAACGCTTCTTCAGGAACTTGATGTTGTCGTCGCCCCAGACAAAGCTCATGTGCGGGGTGGTGTTGATGAAGGAATGCGGGTCCGTCAATACACCCTGCTTCACTTGCCAGGCGAGGAACTGACGGGTGATCTGGAACGACTCGTTGATCTCCACCGCCTTGCTGATATCAATCTTGCCGTCCTTCTCCGGGGTGTAGTTGAGTTCCGCCAGGGCCGAGTGGCCGGTACCGGCGTTGTTCCAGCCGTTGGAGCTTTCCTCGGCCACTTTGTCCAGGCGCTCGACCATCTGCATCGACCAGCCAGGTTCCAGCTCGTTGAGCCAGACTGCCAGGGTCGAACTCATGATGCCCCCGCCCACCAGCAGCACATCGACCTTCTTGCTCTCGGCAGCCTGGGCATTGACCATGCCGAAGACCAGCGTAAGGCCGGCCAAGGCAAGCTTCGATTTGTGCGTGATGTTCATGACGTCTCCCGCTATCCGTAAAGTCCAGCACAAGCTTAGCTGACGGATTTGGTCAAGTATCGGGAGCCGCCGATCACCGCCACTTGCAATCAAGCCATTCTCAAAATACTGTATGAATATTCAGTATCGTGAGCCCTCCCCATGCAGCTTATCGCCAAGCTCGGCATCCTCGCTGACGCCGCCAAGTACGACGCCTCCTGCGCCAGCAGCGGCGCGCCCAAGCGCAGCTCGCGCGGCAGCGAGGGCCTGGGCGCCACCGATGGCATGGGCATCTGCCACAGCTACACCCCGGACGGTCGTTGCGTATCGCTGCTCAAGGTGTTGCTGACCAACTTCTGCCTGTACGACTGCCAATACTGCGTCAACCGCCGCTCCAGCAACGTGCCGCGGGCGCGCTTCACGCCTGAAGAGGTAGTGCGCCTGACCTTGGATTTCTATCGGCGCAACTGCATCAGTGGCTTGTTTCTCAGCTCCGGTATCATCCGCTCGGCCGACTACACCATGGAGCAGTTGATCCGCGTCGCCCGACTGCTGCGCGAAGAGCACAACTTCCGCGGCTATATTCACCTCAAGACCATCCCCGACGCCGACCCGCTATTGATCGAGGAAGCTGGGCGCCTGGCCGACCGCCTCAGCGTCAACATCGAGCTGCCCACCGATGCCAGCCTCAAGCGCCTGGCCCCGGAAAAACACGCGCACACCATCCGCCAGGCCATGGGCGTCATCCACCAGGGCCAACAGGCTGTGGCGAACGAGCCGAAAGCACCGCGCTTCACGCCGGCTGGGCAGAGCACCCAGGTGATCGTCGGCGCCGATGCCACCGACGACAGCACGCTGTTGCGCAACGCCGAATCGCTGTACCAAGGCTACGGCCTCAAGCGCGTCTATTACTCGGCGTTCAGCCCGATCCCCGACAGTCCCAACAGCGTGCCGTTGGCAGCGCCACCGCTGTTGCGCGAGCACCGACTGTACCAGGCGGACTTCCTGCTGCGCGGCTATGGCTACAAGGCCGGAGAGTTGCTTGGCCAGGAAGGCAACCTGGCCCTGGACATCGACCCGAAGCTCGCCTGGGCGCTGGCCAACCGCGAGGTGTTCCCACTGGATGTGAACCGCGCGGAACCTGCACTGCTGGCACGCATCCCCGGCATTGGCCTACGTAGCGTGCAGCGCTTAGTGGCGCTGCGCCGCGAACGGCGAGTGCGCTACGACGACCTGATCCAGTTGCGCTGCGTGCTCGACAAAGCGCGGCCTTTCATCATCACCAGCGATTACCGTCCGGCCCAGGGCGAGCTGCGCAGCGGCCTGCTACGGGCGCGCCTGCGCGAGCCGCAGGCCCCCGTGCAGATGGGGTTGTGGGGGTGATAGCGCTCGATTGCGATGATCTGTTTGCCACTTGGCGCGACCAGGCGCGCACGCTGCTCGGCCACGGTGTAGACCCGGCCGAAGTGAGCTGGGCGCAGGGGCCGATCGACGACCTGCTGGCGGTGCCGCAACCGCTGCCTGACGGCCCCGGCCCTTTTCGCGCCAAGGTGCCGGCAGCGCTGTTGAGCCTGCTGGAGCAAGCCGCACGCTACCGTGGCGAGCAACGGTGGAACCTGCTGTACGACGTGCTATGGCGAGTAGCCCATGGCGACCGCACGGCGATGCTTGCGGGAGACCGGTTGGGCAGTGAATTGCACCGGCGCATCAAGCAGGTCAGCCGGGAAGCGCACCACCTGCATGCATTCGTGCGTTTCGTGCCATTACCGGAGGCGCTTGCCGAACAGCTGCAACTGGATCTGGTGGCTTATCACGAACCAGCCCATGACATTTTGCACAGTGCCAGCGCGCATTTCGCCGATCGCCTTGGGCGCCAACGCTGGTTGATCGCAACGCCGCAGGATGGTATTCGCTATGACGGCGAGGATTTCGATTATCGGCGCAGTTGCCCAGACGATTGGCGGCAATGGGCACGCAATGCTGATGATCCTGGCGCCGAATTGTGGCTTACCTATTACCGGCACATCTTCAACCCCGCGCGTCTCAACCCGGATGCTTTGCGTCTGCACATGCCTGGGCGGTTCTGGCGGCATTTGCCCGAAGGGATGCTGATTCCCCAACTTGAGGGATTAGCGCGTCAGGGCAAGCAGCGCGATGGGCAGGCGGTTGAAGTGGCCAGCCAGCGCGGCAAGCAGATTACCCAGCCCAACGATTGAGGGTGCCTTTCCGGGCCTCTTCGCGGGGCAAGCCCGCTCCCACAGTTAACTCACCGAATCCAAAAGCAGTGGAGTGCCTGTGGGAGCGGGCTTGCCCCGCGAAGAGGCCGGCAAAGGCACAACAGGCTCTAGTCCGCACCCCAATTGTGAAAAAAATGTAAAAAATCTGGCATACCAGACTTTCATGCTGCGACAAATCCTGACACACTTATTGTTAATCGTTCTCATACGCAATTTTAATAACGTTTAACAATAGGAACTTGTTCCCCATGCAGTCGTCCTTCGCGCCCACGCGCCCTTTCCCAGCCCGAAACCTCCTCGCCATGGCCGTCTGCATGGCCATCGCCTCCCCGGCTCTGGCCGAGAATGACCAGCCCACGACCCTGGAACTGGGCGCCACCGAGATCAGCTCCAACCAACTGGGCAGCACTACCGAAGGTTCGAATTCCTACACAACTGGCAGCATGTCCACCGCTACCAAGCTGCCGCTGAGCCTGCGTGAAACGCCGCAAGCAGTCACCGTGATCACCCGCCAGCGCATGGACGACCAGGCGATGACCAGCATCAACGACGTGGTCAAGGCCACGCCGGGGCTGTACCTCGACTACTCCAGCGGTCCGGGTCGGCAGACCTATTCGGCGCGCGGCTTCGACATCGATAACCTGATGTACGACGGGATCCCCAGTGGCTATCAAGGTTGGACCGTTGGCGCGCAACCCAACCTGGCCATGTTCGACCGGGTCGAAGTCGTGCGCGGTGCGACCGGCCTGGTCACCGGCTCCGGCAACCCATCGGCGGCGATCAACCTGGTGCGCAAGCGCCCGCTGGCCGAGCAAAAAGTCACCCTGACCGGCGCCGCCGGCAGTTGGGACAACTACCGCGGCGAAATCGATGCCTCCAGCCCGCTCAACGACAGCGGCACGCTGCGCGGTCGCGTGGTGGCGTCGTATCGCGATGCCAACAGCTTCATCGATGATGTGGAAGAAGACCACGGCCTGTTCTATGGCATCACCGAAGCGGACCTGTCCGAAGACACCACGCTGACCCTCGGCTTCTCCCACCAGAAGGACAAGACCAATTACTTCTGGGGCGCCATGCCCACTGCGCTGGACGGCCACCACATGGGCTTTTCGCGCTCCTACAACCCCGGCACCGACTGGGAAAACAAGGACCAGGAGATCAACACCGTCTTCGCCGAAGTGCGCCATCGCCTGGCCAATGACTGGAAGTTGCAGGTCAACACCAACTATTCCCAGCAGGACGCCACCTTCACCGGTTCCTACCAGTCGCGCTGGGCCGGATTGGATGCGCCGCTGTCGCGCACGGTCTATCAGTCCAAACATCAGGAAAACCAGGCCGGCGTCGACGGCTTCGTCAGCGGCCCGTTCGAAGCCTTCGGCCGCACCCACGAACTGGTGGTGGGCGCCAGCAAGCGCATCTACGACATGGACACCCGCAACTACAGCCCCTACGACACCAACTGGCCGCTCAATGGCGGCAAGCCGAACTTCGTGCACACCGGCAACACCCGTGAGGTCACCACTCAGGAAGGCGTGTACATGACCACCCGCCTGAGCCTGGCCGACCCGCTGAAGCTGATCCTCGGTGGCCGCCTGGATTGGTACGATTATGACAACAAGGAAAGCAGCACCGCCGACTACAAGGTCACCCGCAACGTTACTCGCTTTGCCGGCTTGATCTATGACCTGGACGATCATCACTCGGTGTATGTCAGCTACAGCGACATCTTCAACCCGCAGAGTTCCAAAGATGCGTCAGGCAGCCCAGTCAAGCCGATCGAGGGCAAGAACTACGAAATCGGTGTGAAGGGCGAGTACTTCGACGGCGCATTGAACGCCAGCATCGCGTTGTTCCGTATCGACCAGGAAAACCGTGCCGTCGCACAGACCGACCTGACCGGCTGTAACGACCCTACCAACTGCTACGTCGCCTCCGGCGAAGTGCGCAGCCAGGGTATCGACATGGAGCTGCAAGGTGCATTGACCCGCAACTGGCAGGTCGGGGCCGGCTACACCTACGCCCGCGCCCACACCATCAAGGACGCCGCCAACCCCGCCAACGTGAACCAGCGCTTCGACACCGATACCCCGGAGCACATGTTCAAGCTGACCACCACCTATCGCTTTGAAGGCCCGCTGGAAAAACTGCGCGTCGGTGGCAATATCTCCTGGCAGAGCCGTATCTACAACGATTTCACCGTGGCCGATGGCAGCGAGTATCGCCTGATCCAGGGTTCCTATGCCGTTACCGACCTGATGGCCGGCTATCAGGTCAACAAGAACCTCGACCTGCAGCTCAATGCCAACAACGTGTTCGATCGCAAGTTCTACTCGGCCGTTGCCGGTTCGGTGGACTATGCCGGCGACACCTGGGGCTCTCCGCGCAATATGATGCTGACAGCCAAGTACAGCTTCTGATCGCTCTTCTGGCGCAGGGACGCGCCATCGATTCAGGGCCTCTAGCCCCTACCCCACCTGATAAAAATGTCAGTTTCCAGCCCGCTCTCACTCCAGCAAAATCCCTCCACGACACACTGCAAACGCACGGTAAATTGGCGATCCGCACCATTGCAATCTAGCCTGTACCCCCAGATAGCAGCACCCCTATAACGAGAAAGTGCAGTACCAACCGTGAAGCAGCTGGCGAGTGGCGTTTACCCGACAGGGGCATGACCTGCCCCAGGTACGCTCTCGGCTGACCCACATCCGTCACTCTCGCACCCCACAGGGAAGTGCTTGCATGGCCACGAATGTCCCAGCCCGAGACCAGTACCGCGCCCTAGGCCTGTCTACATTGGCCTTCACCTTGTGCTTCGCCGTCTGGACACTGTTTTCCATCCTCGGCCTGCAGATCAAGGACGAGTTCTCCCTCTCCGATACCCAACTGGGCCTGCTGATGGCTACGCCGGTGCTGACCGGTTCCATCTCACGGATCTTCCTCGGCCTGTGGACGGACCGCTACGGCGGCCGCTGGGTATTCGGCCTGCTGATGCTGGCGTCGGCGCTGTGCGTCTACCTGCTGACCTTCGCCGACAGTTTCGCCCTTTTGCTGGTAGCCGCGCTCGGCGTCGGCCTGGCTGGCGGCGGGTTCATCGTCGGCACCGCGTACACCGCCACCTGGTTCGAGCCCGGCCGCCAGGGCACGGCGCTGGGCATCTTCGGTGCCGGCAACGTCGGCGCCGGCCTGACCAACCTGGCCGCACCGCTGCTGATGCTGGCTTTGGGTTGGCGCGGGGCGGCGCTGGTGTATGCCAGCGTGCTGGCGATCATGGGCGTGCTGTTCATCCTGCTGGCCAAGAACGACCCGCAGAGTGACTCACGCCAGGCCCACCCGGTGCCGCTGAGCGAGCAATTGGCACCGCTGGCTGAACTTCGCGTATGGCGTTTCTCGCTGTACTACTTCTTCGTGTTCGGCGCCTTCGTCGCCCTGGCCTTGTGGTTGCCGCACTATCTGATGCAAGTCTACGGCTTGGGCCTGGCCGCCGCTGGCGTGGTAGCGGCGCTGTACACCGTGCCGGCGTCGCTGTTTCGCATCCTCGGCGGCTGGCTGTCTGACCGCCACGGCGCACGCAAGGTGATGTACTGGACCCTGGGCATGTCGGTGCTGTGCACCTTCCTGCTCAGTTACCCGCCGACTCGCTACAGCATCACCGGCGTGCGTGGCGAGATCGATTTCGCCATGCACCTGGGCCTGGTTGGCTTCACGCTGATCATCATGGTCCTGGGTTTCTTCATGTCGCTGGGCAAGGCCGCAGTGTTCAAGCACATCCCCAGCTACTACCCGCAGCACGTCGGCGTGGTCGGCGGGCTGGTCGGCATGATGGGTGGCCTGGGCGGCTTCCTGCTGCCGCTGACCTTCGGCATGCTCAACGACGTGGTCGGCATCTGGCAAAGCTGCTTCATGCTGCTGTTCCTGATCGCTGCCGGCGCGCTGGCCTGGATGCATTACGCGATCCGCATGGCCGAGCGCGTGGAATGGGCCGAGCGCAGCGAGTCCCGCGACCTGCCGGAGCTGTCCACGCCCAGCAGCTTCGTCCTGCGTGACTGGCACCCGGAAGACCCAGCGTTCTGGGAGGCAACCGGTAAACGTATCGCCACCCGCAATCTGTGGATCTCGATCCCCAACCTGCTGCTAGGCTTCGCCATCTGGATGGTCTGGTCGGTGGTAGTAGCCAAGCTACCGCTAGCGGGCTTCGATTACACCCCCAACCAGCTGTTCTGGTTGGCCGCCCTGCCCGGTTTATCGGGCGCCACTCTGCGGATTTTCTACAGCTTCATGGTGCCGATCTTCGGCGGCCGGCGCTGGACTGCGATGTCGACGGCCTCGCTGCTGGTCCCTGCCCTGTGGATCGGCTTCGCCGTGCAAAACCCGCAAACGCCCTACCTGGTGATGCTGATCCTCGCCCTGCTGTGCGGCCTGGGCGGCGGCAACTTCTCGTCGAGCATGGCCAACATTTCGTTTTTCTTCCCCAAACAGGCCAAAGGCGGCGCCATGGGCCTGAACGCCGGGCTGGGCAACCTGGGTGTCAGCGTCATGCAGTTTCTGGTGCCGCTGGTGATCACCGCCGGGGTGTTCGGCAGCCTGGGTGGGGCGCCACAAGTCACCGCGCAAGGCACGCCACTGTGGTTGCAGAACGCCGGGTTCATCTGGGTGCCGTTCATCATCGCCGCTGCCGTCGCCGCCTGGTTCGGCATGAACGATATCGCCAGTGCCAAGTCGTCGTTCAGTGACCAGTTGGCGATCTTCAAGCGTAAACATACCTGGCTGATGAGCGTGCTCTACACCGGTACCTTCGGCAGTTTCATCGGTTTTTCGGCGGGTTTCCCGCTGCTGGCCGGGCACCTGTTCCCCGACGTCGACATCCTCAAATATGCCTTCCTCGGCCCGCTGATCGGCGCCCTTTCACGGGCGTTTTCCGGCGGCCTGGCCGACCGCTTCGGCGGTGGGCGCATCAGCTTGTGGGTGTATGTGGCGATGGCCGCGTGCGTCGGCGGGGTGTTGTGGTTCATCGCCCTGGGCAGCTTCTGGGGTTTCCTGGCGATGTTCCTGCTGCTGTTCTTCTTCTCCGGTGTCGGCAATGCCAGCACCACGCAGATGATCCCGGCGATCTTCCGCGTACAGACGCCGCGCCTGTTCCCCGAGCTGCCACAGGCAGAACAGGCCCTGATGAGCGAGAAAGAGTCCGCCGCCGCGGTGGGCTTCATTTCGGCCGTGGCCGCCTACGGCGGGTTCTTCATTCCCAAGTCATTCGGCAGCTCGTTCGACTTCACTGGCGGCCCGCAGTGGGCGCTATACGGGTTCATCGTGTTCTACCTGCTGTGCATCGTGCTGACTTGGTTCTACTACACCCGCGCCCATGCCGAGGTGCGCTGCTAACCGTTGTGCGTAACCTTCACGGAGGATAGCCATGAGTTTCTTCATCGACCGCCTGCGCTACCTGGTCAAACGCCCACCCGAGTTCGCCGACGGCCATGGTGAAACCCGCGACGAGAGCCGCAGCTGGGAAGACAGTTATCGCCAGCGCTGGCAATACGACAAGATCGCCCGCTCGACCCACGGGGTGAACTGCACCGGCTCGTGCAGCTGGAAGGTGTACGTCAAGAATGGCCTGGTCACCTGGGAAACCCAGCAGACCGACTACCCGCGCACCCGCCCCGACCTGCCCAACCACGAACCGCGGGGCTGCCCGCGCGGCGCCAGTTATTCGTGGTACCTGTACAGCGCCAACCGGCTCAAGTACCCGATGGTGCGCAAGGCCCTGATCCAGCTGTGGCGCGCTGCGCTGGCCGAGCAGCCCGACCCGGTGCTGGCCTGGGCCAGCATCGTCGAGGATCCGGTCAAAGCCCAGCAATACAAATCGATCCGTGGCCGTGGCGGCTTCGTGCGCAGTGACTGGGACGAACTGCAGACGCTGGTGGCCGCCGCCAACGTCTACACCGTCAAGCAATACGGCCCCGACCGCGTGGCAGGCTTTTCACCGATCCCGGCAATGTCGATGGTCAGCTACGCCGCCGGCACCCGCTACCTGTCGTTGATCGGCGGGGTGTGCCTGTCGTTCTACGACTGGTATTGCGACTTGCCACCCGCCTCGCCGCAAGTGTGGGGCGAGCAGACCGACGTGCCGGAATCGGCCGACTGGTACAACTCGGGCTACATCATCGCCTGGGGCTCCAACGTCCCGCAGACTCGCACCCCCGACGCGCACTTCTTCACCGAGGTGCGCTACAAGGGCACCAAGACCATCGCCATCACCCCTGACTACGCCGAAATAGCCAAGCTCTGCGACGAATGGATGAGCGCCAAGCAAGGCACCGACGCCGCCCTGGCCATCGCCATGGGCCATGTGATCTTCAAGGAATTCCACCTCGACAACCCCAGCGCCTACTTCACCGATTACGTTCGCCGCTACAGCGACATGCCGATTCTGGTCGAGCTGGAGCAACGCGAGGACGGCACCCTGGTGCCCGGTAAACAACTGCGCGCCAGCGATATTGCCGGCAACCTGGAGCAGGCCAACAACCCCGAGTGGAAAACCCTCGCCTGGGATGAGCAGAGCGAGCGTCTGGTGGTACCGCGTGGCTCGATCGGCTTCCGCTGGGGCGAAAGCGGCCACTGGAACCTGGAACCTGTCGATGCAGAGGGCAGCGACGTGCAGCTGTGCCTGTCACTACTGGGCCGCCACGACGAAGTGGCGCGGGTGGCTTTCCCCTACTTCGGCGGCATCGAGCGCGAACACTTCGCCCATGTACCCGTGCGCGACGTGCTCTACCACCACATCCCTGCCAAGCGCCTGCGCCTGGCCGATGGCCGCCAAGTGCTGGCGGTCACGGTGTTCGACCTTACCGCCGGCAACTACGGCATCGACCGCGGCCTGGCGGCCACTGTCGGCGGCAGTGGTACGGACGACGGCGCCAGCGGCTATGACCAGCTCAAGCCCTACACCCCGGCCTGGCAACAAGCGATCACCGGGGTCAAGGCCGAGCAGATGATCCGCATTGCCCGAGAGTTCGCCAGCAATGCCGACAAGACCCACGGCCGCTCCATGATCATCGTCGGTGCCGGGATGAACCACTGGTACCACATGGACATGAACTACCGCGGGCTGATCAACATGCTGATCCTCTGCGGTTGCGTGGGCAAAAGCGGTGGCGGCTGGTCACACTACGTCGGCCAGGAAAAACTGCGCCCGCAAACCGGCTGGACGCCCCTGGCCTTCGCCCTCGACTGGCACCGCCCGCCGCGCCACATGAACAGCACCTCGTTCTTCTACAATCACTCCAGCCAGTGGCGCTACGAGAAGCTTGAGGTCAGTGAGCTGCTCTCACCGCTGGCGCGCAGCGAGGACTTCAGCGGCAGCCTGGTGGACTACAACGTGCGCGCCGAGCGCATGGGTTGGCTGCCCTCGGCGCCGCAACTGGGTATCAACCCGCTGCGCCTGGCCGCTGCCGCGCAAGCCGCTGGCCAAAGCACCGCCGACTACACCGTCAGCCAGCTGAAAAGCGGCCAGTTGCGCTTTGCCAGCGAAGACCCGGACAACCCTCAGAACCACCCGCGCAACCTGTTCGTTTGGCGCTCGAACCTGCTCGGCTCCTCCGGCAAGGGCCACGAGTACATGCTCAAGTACCTGCTGGGCACGCGCAACGGCGTGCTCGGCAAAAACCTCGGCGAGGTCGGCGGGCACAAGCCCGAAGAGGTGGTGTGGAAGGACGACGCCATCGAGGGCAAGCTCGACCTGGTGGTGACCCTGGACTTCAGGATGTCCACCACCTGCCTGTACTCGGACGTGGTGCTGCCCACCGCCACCTGGTACGAGAAAGACGATCTCAACACCTCCGACATGCACCCCTTCATACACCCACTGACCGCCGCCACCGACCCGGCTTGGGAGGCGCGCAGCGACTGGCAGATCTACGACGGCATAGCCCAGGCTTTTGCCCGCGTGTGTGTAGGCCACCTGGGCGAAGAAACCGACCTGGTCACCCTGCCCCTGCAGCACGACAGCCCGGGCGAACTGGCCCAGCCCGAAGTGCGCGACTGGAAAAAGGGCGAATGCGAGGCGATTCCCGGCAAGACCATGCCGTCGTTGATCGAGGTCAAGCGCAACTACCCCGAAACCTATGAGCGCTTCAGCTCGATCGGCCCGCTGCTCGATACGCTTGGTAATGGTGGCAAGGGCATCGCCTGGAAGACCGAGGAAGAAGTCGAACTGCTCGGCAAGCTCAACTACCAAAAGCACGAAGGCTCGGCCGCCGGCCGCCCACGCCTGGCCTCGGCGCTGGACGCCGCCGAGATGATCCTCACCCTGGCCCCGGAAACCAACGGCCAGGTGGCAGTCAAGGCCTGGGAGGCGCTGTCGAAGATCACCGGCCGCGAACACAGCCACCTGGCCCGGCGCAAGGAAGAGGAGAAAATCCGCTTCCACGACCTGGTCGCACAACCGCGCAAGATCATCTCCAGCCCCACCTGGTCGGGCCTGGAAGATGAGCACGTGAGCTACAACGCCTGCTACACCAACGTCCACGAACTGATCCCGTGGCGCACCCTCACCGGCCGCCAGCAGTTCTACCAAGACCACCCGTGGATGCGCGCGTTCGGCGAAAGCCTGATGGTCTATCGCCCGCCAATCGACACCAAGGCCGCCGCCAGCGTCGCCGCGCCCAAGCCCAACGGCAACCCGGAAATCGCCCTGAACTGGCTGACCCCGCACCAGAAATGGGGCATCCATTCCACCTACAGCGACAACCTGCTGATGCAGACTCTGTCGCGCGGCGGCCCGATCGTGTGGATCAGCGAGGACGACGCACGCAGCATCGGCGTGGCCGACAACGACTGGATCGAGCTGTACAACGCCAACGGCGCCATTGCCGCCCGCGCGGTGGTCAGCCAGCGGGTGCGTCCGGGCATGGCAATGATGTACCACGCCCAGGAACGCATCGTGAACATCCCCGGTTCCGAAGTCACCGGCACCCGCGGTGGCATCCACAACTCGGTCACCCGCGTGTGCCCCAAGCCGACCCACATGATCGGCGGCTACGCCCAGCTTTCATACGGCTTCAACTACTACGGCACGGTGGGCTCGAACCGCGACGAATTCGTCATCGTGCGCAAGATGCACCGGGTCGACTGGCTCGACGGCGAAGGCAACGATTACAAGCAGGAGGCCGTAAAATGAAAATCCGCTCCCAGGTGGGCATGGTCCTCAACCTCGACAAGTGCATCGGTTGCCATACCTGCTCGGTCACCTGCAAGAACGTCTGGACCAGCCGCGAAGGCGTCGAATACGCCTGGTTCAACAACGTCGAGACCAAGCCCGGCATCGGTTACCCCAAGGAGTGGGAAAATCAGAAAAAGTGGCGTGGCGGCTGGGTGCGTAATCCCGACGGCTCGATCAACCCCGCCATCGGCGGCAAGTGGCGGGTGCTGGCGAACATCTTCGCCAACCCTGACCTGCCGGAAATCGACGACTACTACGAACCTTTCACCTTCGATTACGAGCACCTGCACACCGCCAAGAGCGGCGATCACCAGCCAGTGGCCCGACCTCGCTCGCTGATTTCCGGCCAGCGCATGAAGAAGATCGAATGGGGCCCCAACTGGGAGGAACTGCTCGGCACCGAGTTCGCCAAGCGCCGCCTGGACATCAACTTCGACCAGGTGCAGGCGGACATCTACGGCCAGTTCGAAAACACCTTCATGATGTACCTGCCCCGGCTCTGCGAGCATTGCCTGAACCCGGCCTGCGTTGCCTCCTGCCCCAGCGGCGCGATCTACAAGCGCGAAGAGGACGGCATCGTCCTGATCGACCAGGACAAGTGCCGCGGCTGGCGCATGTGCGTCAGCGGCTGCCCATACAAGAAGATCTACTACAACTGGAAGAGCGGCAAATCCGAGAAGTGCATCTTCTGCTACCCGCGCATCGAGACCGGCCAACCCACCGTCTGCTCAGAAACCTGCGTCGGGCGCATCCGCTACCTGGGTGTACTGCTGTACGACGCCGACCGTATCGAAGAGGTGGCCGCCTCAGCCGATGACCGCGACCTCTACCACCGCCAGCGCGAGATCTTCCTCGACCCGCACGACCCGGCGGTGATCGCCCAGGCGCGCAAGGACGGGGTGCCCGACAACGTGATCAGCGCGGCGCAGGCCTCGCCCGTTTACAAGCTCGCCATCGACTGGCAACTAGCCCTGCCACTGCACCCGGAATACCGTACGCTGCCAATGGTGTGGTACGTACCACCGTTGTCACCCATCCAGTCCGCTGCCGAGGCCGGGCACGTCGAATTCGACGGCATCCTGCCCAAGATCGAGTCGCTGCGCATTCCGGTGCGCTATTTGGCCAATATGCTCACCGCTGGCGAAGAAGCGCCAGTGGTCCTGGCGCTCAAGCGGCTGATGGCGATGCGGGTGTACATGCGCGCCAAGCATGTCGACGGCACCTTGAACACTGCGGTTCTGGACCAGGTGGGGCTGAGCCAGCAGCAGGTCGAGGACATGTACCGCTACCTGGCCATCGCCAACTATGAAGACCGCTTCGTCATCCCCACCGGCCACCGCGAACAGGTGCCGGACGTGTTCGCCGAGCGCAGCGGCTGTGGCTTCACCTTCGGCGATGGCTGCAATGGCGGGCGCAACGAAACCAGTCTGTTCGGCGGGCGCAAGCAGACCACTACGCTGGTCAAGCCGGTGCAGACCTTCGACCCGCTGGAGGACAGCCGCCATGGATGAAGGCCTGCTGAGCCTGCGGGTGCTGGCGCGCCTGCTCGACTATCCAACCGCCGAACTGCTGGACGCCGGCCCGGAACTGGTCGCGCTCATTCAAGGCGAAACGCGTTGGCCCGCGCCCTTGCGCGCCGAGCTGTCGCACTGGTGCGGCGAGCTGGCGGGCAGCGAGCTGCTCGACCTCGAAGAAGCCTACGTGGAGATGTTCGACCGCGGCCGGGCGGTGTCGCTGCTGCTGTTCGAGCACGTGCATGGCGAGTCCCGCGATCGCGGCCAGGCGATGGTCAATCTGCTGGCCGAGTACGCAGCGGCGGGTTTCAAGCTTGACGCTCGCGAATTGCCCGACCACCTGCCGCTGTTTCTCGAATACCTCTCCACCCGCCCGGGAGCCGAAATCGGCCAATGGCTGGGCGAGATCCAGCCGATTCTCGCCCTGCTCGGCGCGCGCCTGGAGGAGCGCAACAGCCGCTACGCCCTGGTTCCGCGCGCCCTGCTGACGCTGATCGGCGCCAGCGACAGCATCGCCGCCCAGCGCCCCGCTGCCAGTGCCGAGGTGCCCGACAACACGCCCCAGGCCCTGGACGCCGTGTGGGAAGAGGAAGCGGTGCGTTTCGAGGCCCAGTCCGACCAGGACTGCAGCCTGCAGTCAGCCGAGGGCCGGCGCCTGGCCGAGCGCAAGTACCAGGCCATCCCCCAGGTCATCCAGGTCATGCCGCCCAGCGGCCAATGAACGGAGGTGCATCATGTTCGAGGAATATCTGCTTCACCTGGTCTACGGCTACTACCCCTACCTGGCAGGCACGGTGTTCCTGCTCGGCAGCCTGTACCGCTACGACCACGGCCAGTACACCTGGAAGACCGGCTCCAGCCAGATGCTCTCGGGCAAAAACATGCGTTTGGCCAGCAACCTCTTCCATATCGGCATCCTGACCATTTTCTTCGGCCACCTGTTCGGCCTGCTGACGCCACACTGGGTGTACGGCCCGTTCCTCTCGGCCGGGCACAAGCAGTTGATGGCGATCATCATCGGCGGCGTGGCCGGGGTGCTGTGCGTGGTCGGTGGTGCGATGCTGCTCTGGCGGCGGCTGTTCAACCCGCGGGTGCAAGCCTCGTCCAGCACCATGGACAACGCGATTCTCATCCTGTTGCTGTTGCAGGCGTGCCTGGGGCTGGTGACGATCTTCTTCTCCTATGGCCACCTGGACGGCGCCATGATGCTGACCCTGGCCAACTGGGCGCAGGCCATCGTGCTTTTCAACGGCGACGCGGCCACTTACCTGAATGACACGCCGCTGATCTTCAGGCTGCATATCTTCCTGGGCCTGACCATCATCCTGCTGTTTCCCTTCACCCGCCTGGTGCATGTGTGGAGCATCCCGCTGGGGTACCTGGGGCGCAATTATCAGATCGTTCGACGGCGCTGAGGAGTGACGAGCATGGAGATGATTGCAGTCGAGACGCTGCCGGACAACCCGGCAGTGGTGATCCGGGTGGGCGACACGTTGCTCAGCGAAGCAGACATTGCCAAGGAAACGCCGTTTCATCCGGCGGCGTCATTGCTCGAAGCACAGCGCAGCGCTGCCCGGGCGCTGGTGGTGCGTGAGCTGCTGAGTCAACGGGCAGCGGTGCTCGGGTTGCAGCCAGGTGAAGACGCGGTGGCGCAGTTGCTGGACAGCGAGCTGAAGGTGCCCGAGGCGAGCGAGGCGGACAGCCAGCGGTATTTCAACAACCACCGCGAACGCTTTTGCCAACCAGCGCGGATCAAGGTACGGCATATCCTGCTGCCCGCCGCGCCGGAGGATGCCCGGGCGCGGGATGCCCACTACCGGTTGGGCGAGCAGTTGCTGGCGGAACTGGTCGAACATCCCGAGCGCTTTACCGAGCTGGCCCAGCGTCACTCGGGCTGCCCTTCGAAGGATCAGGGCGGCGAGCTGGGCTGGGTCAGTTCAGGGCAGACAGTGACCGAGCTGGACCAGGTGCTGCAGCGTTTGCCAGTGCGCTTGCATGACCGGCCGTTGGCGTCGCGCTATGGCTGGCATGTAGTGAGTGTGGATGAGCGGGTGGAGCGGATGCCGCTGCCCTATGAGCAGGTAGCCGAGCGGGTGCGCCAGTGTTTGCGCGAAGAGGCGACGCGACGGGCGTTGCGCGAGTATCTGTTGGCGCTGGAAGCGGAATTTGGGGTTGAGGGATTCAGGCTTGAAGATCCGGGCTCTTCATAGCCTGTACCGGCCTCTTCGCGGGCAAGCCCGCTCCCACAGGATCTCCACAGATCTTGAATGCTGAGCAAATTCCGTGGGAGCGGGCTTGCCCGCGAAGAGGCCGGTACAGACACCCATCAACCAAACAACTTACCCAGATACCCCAGCTTCTTCTTGTAAGAAAGCCGCGCTTCAAGCGCCTGCTCCATGCTCACCGGCAAGAACCGCGCCTGCTGATTGGGCTGCATCTGCCCAATCAAATCCAGGTCGGCACTGATCACCGTACCGATCATGGCATACCCCCCACCCGACACCGCATCGCGGTGCAGAATGATCGGCTCCAGCCCCGCCGGCACCTGGATCGAGCCGATCGGGTAGCAGCTGTCGACGATGTTGGAAGGGTCCGACCCTGCACCAAACGGCTGCTCACGCGGCTGGAAGCTCAGCGCGCTGCCACCTCGGTAGCGGTAGCCGATGCGGTCGGCTTCGGAACCGACTGTCCAGGCATCGGTGAAGAAGCTTTTCGCAGCGGCCTCGGTCAGGCGATGGAAGTACAAGCCCGGCACCACCCGCAACACCACTTCACCACCTAACGCCTGGCGCAGGGCCATGGGGAGGCTGGCCCCGGCACGGGTCTTGCCGCTCGGCACACCGACCGGCAACACATCACCGGCCACCAGCTTGCGGCCATTGAAACCACCCAGTGCCCCCAGGGCGTATGTGGACCGGCTGCCCAGCACCTCGGGCACATCGATGCCGCCGGCTACCGCAATGTAGGCACGCGCCCCCGCCGTGGGGAAGCCGAAGCGCAGCACCTGCCCTGCCCTGACCGCAAACGCAGTATCAGGGCGTTGTTCGCGTTCATCGAGCAGCGCCGGCATCTGCGCGCCGCATACCGCTACCAGGGCATCCTGCAGAAACTCCAGCTCCGGCCCTACCAGCGCGCATTCAAGGCCCGCCGCGCCCGCGGGGTTGCCGACCAGCTGATTGGCCGCTCGCAATGCATATTGATCGAGCGCGCCGGAGGGCGGGATGCCCAGGTGGTAATAGCCTTCCCGTCCGAGGTCTTGTACCGAGGTCGCCAGGCCGGGTTTGCGTACTTTGATCATGCCAGCGCCTCCTGCAACGTCTTGGGATAACCGACCGGGTCGGCGAGAAATGCATCCAGGGAAAATTCCACCTGGCGAATGCGCAGGTCGAATCGGCCATCCTCGACTTCCGCCACTGCCTGGTCGTAGGCCTGGCGATCGATGGGTTTGAACTGCACGATGTCGCCTGGGCGGAAGAACACCATGTGTTCCTTCAGGTAGCTCAGGGTCTGCTGTGGGTCGTAGATCGGTGCGGGGGTGACGCCGAACATCTGGTAGCCCCCGGCCCCGCGCACCGAGTAGATGCACCCGAAACACCCCCCGTGGCCGAGGGTCAGTTTTGGCGTGTCGGTGCGTGGCCGCAGGTACTTGGGCACCTGCAACTGGCGCTCGCGCTCGACCATCTGGAACATGAACGGCAACCCGGCGACGAAGCCGACCATCGACACGAACCACGGTGCGCCGCTGTGCGCGGCGATGAACGCCTCGACATCGGCCAGGCCGTTGATCCGCGCCGCGTATTCCAGGTCGGTGCTGTGCGGGTCCTGGTGGCGGTCGCGAAAACGCATCAGGGTTTCGTGGGTCCAGGGGTCGTTGTATAGCACCGGGATCTCGATGATGCGGGTGTGCAGCGAGCGCTCGGCCACCGCTTCGGCTTCGGCGCCGCGCACAGCGTCGAGCAGGGCGTCAGGGCCGATGCGGTCGGGGTCGAAACGGATCTGGAACGAGGCATTGGCCAGGCAGATGTCGAGCACGCCCTCCAGCGCCAGGCGCTCCACCGCGCGAGTGACGGCCATGCCCTTGAAAAAGGCCTCGAGCGACATGCTGTCGCTGACCTCGGCAAACAGGTGCTCGTCGGCACCGAAGCTGTAGCGGATCGGGGTACTGGCAAGCGGCTCGGCCATGTCTGCTCCTTTTTCTTGGAATCTTTATCGTAAGGCAGGCAAAAACAATGCTGTACAGCGGCGCCGGTGTCTGTGCACCGGATGCCCTTGAAACTCAACGCGGCGTACGCACCTCGATGCCTGCGGCATCCAGTGCTGCGCGGGTGGCCTCGACCAGGCACAGTGCGCCGGGGGTGTCGCTGTGCAGGCAGATGGAGTCGAACGTGATGGCCAGGTCCTGCCCCTCGACGGTGCGCACCACGCCTTCCTGGCAGGCGCGCAGCACGCGCTCGGCGACCGCTTGCGGCTCGTAGCCACGCACATTGCGGGTGAAGACAATGGAGCCGCTTAAGTCGTACTCGCGGTCGGCATAGAACTCACGTACCACCGGCTGGCCGAGTTCCTGGGCTATCCGGCAAATCACCGAACCAGGCATGCAATACAGCAGCAGCTCAGGCTCGATGACCCGCAAGTTCTGCACCAGCAGCCGCGCGGCCTCTTCGTCGCGGGCCAGGTGCATGTACAGGGCACCGTGGGGTTTGATGTGCTGCAGGCTGACACCTTGCGCACGGGCGATTTCGCGTAACGCGCCCAACTGGTAAAGCATGTCGTCGACCAGTTCCTGAGCCGGCGCGTTGATGTGCCGGCGACCGAAACCGACCAGGTCACGAAAGCCCGGGTGCGCACCCACCGCCACGCCCAGCGCCTTGGCGCGCTCCACCGTGCGACGCATGGTGCCGGGATCGCCGGCGTGGAAGCCGGTAGCGATGTTGGCCGAGCTGATGAAGGCCATCAGTTCGTTGTCGACACCGTCGCCGATGGTCCATGGGCCGAAGCCCTCGCCCATGTCAGAGTTGAAGTCTACTGCCTGCATGCCTGAGCTCCTGGTGCTTGTGACTGTGTGCAGGCCACGTTAGATTCTCTGCCACCCCTTGGGAAGATTTATAAACAGATAGGGTGTCTTCGGAAAATCAGATACTCCAGGAGTGCTCCGTGTCGTTGACCCTGCGCCAGGTCCGCTATTTTGTCGCCACCGCCGAGATCGGCCAGATCTCGCAGGCGGCGATCCACCTGAATATTTCCCAGTCGGCGGTGACCACTGCGATCAAGGAGCTGGAGGCGATGCTCGGGGCGCTGTTGTTCCAGCGCTCGCCCCAGGGCATGAGCTTGACCGACGCGGGCCGACACTTTCTCAACCGCGCCTATGTGATCCTGCGCAGCGTCGACGATGCGCTCAACAGCCCATTACCGGACATACGTGCCAGCGGCCTGCTGCGCCTTGCCGCGAGCTACACGGTGATCGGTTATTTCCTACCGCACCATCTGCAGCGCCTTGAGCACTGGCACCCGGATGTGACGCTGGAGGTGCACGAGCAGGAGCGCAGCGCCATCGAGCAGGGCTTGCTGGAAGGCCGTTTCGACATGGCCGTGGTGCTCACCGCCAACCTTACCCACCCGGATATCGTTTCGGAAACCTTGTTCAACTCCGAGCGCCGGCTGTGGCTGCCCAGCCACCATCCGCTGTGCGAGCGCTCTGCCGTGAGCCTGGCCGACGTCGGCCGCGAGCCGTTCATTTTGCTGACCGTGGACGAAGCCGAACAAAGCGCCATGCGTTACTGGGAACAGGCCGGCCAGCGGCCCAGCGTGCGCGTGCGCACCAGCTCGGTGGAGGCGGTGCGCAGCATGGTTGCCAACGGCAGCGGCGTGGCGATCCTGTCAGACCTGGTGCACCGGCCCTGGTCGCTGGAAGGCAAACGCATCGAAACCGTTACCATCAGCGACCCGGTAACGCCCATGAGCGTTGGCCTGGCATGGCACCGCGAACGGGCCTTCAGCCCGGCGATGCAGGCGCTTCGCAACTACTTCCATGATGCCTTCCTGGCGCCGCAACAGCTTTCAGCGCGGCGCTGAATGGCACGGGCTTCGCCCATGCTCGCGGGGCAAGCCCGCTCCCACAGGGATCGCGCATCTTTCCAAATTTTGAACAAGACAGTTGCTCCCACGGGGTCCCCACCAACCTCAGCCGAACGTTCAGCCATCAATGCCGTCATACCTTGAGCCGGTGCCGCCACGCAGAGAGGACGCGAAATGACTCAACCAGACCCGTCATACGTCAAATGGCTCGAAGACCGCTCCATGCTCAAGGCCTCACAGGAGCGGGCCCGCCTCTATTCCGGCCAGTCACGCCTGTGGCTCAATCCCTACGCCGAAGCGCAACCGCGACGCGCCACCGATATCGCTTCGGTGTGGCTGACCGTCTACCCAGACGCGATCATCGCCCCCGAAGGCTGCTCGGTGCTTGGTGCCCTGGGCCATGAAGCTTTGTGGAAGCGCCTGTCGGACATCGGCGTGCAGGGCATCCACACTGGCCCCATCAAGCAATCCGGCGGCGTAAGCGGGCGCGACTTCACGCCCAGCGTCGACGGCAACTTCGACCGCATCAGTTTCGACATCGACCCGCTCTACGGCAACGAGCAGGAGCTGGTGCAGATGAGCCGCATGGCCGCCGCTCACAACGCCGTGACCATCGACGACCTGATCCCCTCGCACACCGGCAAAGGCGCCGATTTTCGTCTGGCCGAGCTGGGCCATGGCGCCTACCCAGGGCTGTATCACATGGTCGAAATCCGCGAGGAGGACTGGCCGCTACTGCCCGACGTGCCGCCAGGTCGCGATGCGGTCAACCTGCTGCCGGCACTGTGCGACGAGCTCAAGGCGCGCCACTACATCGTCGGCCAGCTGCAACGGGTGATCTTCTTCGAGCCCGGGGTGAAGGAAACCGACTGGAGCGTGACCCCGCCCATCACCGGCGTCGACGGCAAGACGCGGCGCTGGGTTTATCTGCACTACTTCAAAGAGGGCCAACCGTCACTCAACTGGCTCGACCCCAGCTTTACCGCCCAGCAAATGATCATCGGCGATGCCCTGCACGCGCTGGACTGCCTGGGCGCGCGCGGCCTGCGCCTGGACGCCAACGGTTTTCTCGGCGTCGAGACCCGCGCCGATGGCCCCGCCTGGTCGGAAAGCCACCCCCTGTCGATCGTCGGCAACCAGTTGATCGGCGGGATGATCCGCAAGGCTGGCGGCTTCAGTTTCCAGGAGTTGAACCTCACCCTGGACGACATCGCGCAGATGTCCAAGGGCGGCGCCGACCTGTCCTACGACTTCATCACCCGCCCGGCCTATCAACATGCGCTGCTGACCGGCGACACCGAGTTCCTGCGCCTGATGCTCAAGGAGATGCACGGCTTGGGCATCGACCCTGCGTCGTTGATTCACGCCCTGCAGAACCACGACGAATTGACCGTCGAGCTGGTGCACTTCTGGACCCTGCACGCCCATGACATGTACCTGTTCAAGGGCCAGACGCTGCCCGGTAACATCCTGCGCGAGCACATCCGCGAGGAAATCTACGAACGCCTGTCGGGTGAGCATGCACCGTACAACCTGCGCTTCGTCACCAACGGCATCTCCTGCACCACCGCCAGCCTGATCACTGCGGCGCTGGGGATCCGCGACCTGGACCAGATCGGCCCGACCGAGATCGAGCTGATCCAGAAGGTGCACCTGCTGCTGGTGATGTACAACGCCATGCAACCGGGGGTGGTTGCGCTGTCGGGCTGGGACCTGGTCGGTGCCCTGCCGCTGCCGGCCGAGGCGGTAGCCGAAAAGATGGTAGATGGCGATACCCGCTGGATACACCGGGGCGGCTACGACCTGGCCGGGCTCGACCCGCAAGCAGAGGCGTCGGTGCGCGGCATGCCTCGCGCCCGCTCGCTATACGGCAGCCTCGACAGCCAACTGGAGCATGCCGATTCATTCGCCAGCAAGGTGAAGAAACTGCTCGCCGTGCGCCAGGCCTACGGCATCGCCAGCAGCCGCCAGGTGCTGGTGCCGGAAGTCAGCAGCCCAGGGTTGTTGGTGATGGTGCATGAGCTGCCGGCGGGGCGCGGCATTCAGATCAGCGCACTGAATTTTGGCCAGGAGGTGATTGCCGAGGAGCTTGTGCTGACGGGTTTCACGCCGGGGACGGTGGTGGACATGATCAATGAGACGGTCGAGGGTGACTTGACCGAGGATGGGCGGCTGACGGTGAATCTGGATCCTTATGAGGCGTTGTGCCTGAGGATCGTGAACAGTAGCGGGCATGTCTGAGGCAGTGCGCCGGCCTCTTCGCGGGGCAAGCCCGCCGACAATGGTCCTGCCAACAGTGATCTGCACAGGTCTCAAGGTCTATATAAACTCTGTGGGAGCGGGCTTGCCCGCGAAGAGGCCGGCACAGTCACCTTGCATTTAGGTCAGCAGAGGCTTAGTTTCCGGGCATTGTTTTTCCAAGCCCAGGAGCCTCTCCATGTACACCGGCATCGTTCAGGCCGTCCGCCCCCTCCTTGCTGTGACCACTTACCCGGGCCACAACCAGTTCACCATCGAGCTCACCCCCGAACTGCTCGACGAACTGAAGATCGGTGCCAGCGTCAGTGTCGAGGGGACCTGCCTGTCGGTTACCGAAATTGACGGCACTCAAGTCAAATTCGACGCCATGACCGCGACCCTGGAGCGCACCAACCTGCGCTGCTTCAAGGCTGGCCAGGGCGTCAACATCGAGCGTTCGGCGAAGATGAACGCCGAAATCGGCGGCCACCTGATGGCCGGCCACGTCGCCACCACCGCCGAAATCGTCGAGCTGTCGATCGAGGAAACTGGCGCCTACATCAAATTTCGCATGCCGCCTGAGTGGGCCAAATATGTGTTCCCGCGCGGCTTCCTCGGTGTCAACGGCTGCAGCCTGACCGTCGCCGACGTGGACGACACGCTGATCACCATCAACCTGATCCCCGAAACCCTGCGCCAGACCACCTTCGCCCGCTACAAGGCCGGGGAGCTGCTCAACATCGAAGTCGACCACCAGACCATGGTGTTGGTCGATGTGGTCGAACGTACCCTCAAAGGCACCCTCGCCCGCCTCTGATCAGACGCTGCGCGTGAGGCCGCCGTCGACCTTGATGTTCTGCCCGGTGATGTACGCCGCGCCATCGCTGGCCAGGAAAGCCACGGTCGCGGCGATTTCCTCGCTTTTGCCATAGCGTTTGAGCGGGACGCTGTCGCGGCGCTCGTCAGTGGCCGGCAGGCTGTCGATCCAGCCTGGCAGGACGTTGTTGATGCGGATGTTGTCACCGGCATACTCGTCGGCGAAAATCTTGCTGAACGCCGCCAGCCCCGCACGGAACACCGCCGAGGTGGGGAACATCGCGCTGGGCTCGAAGGCCCAGGCGGTGGAAATATTGATCACCACCCCACCCTTTTGCCGCTGCATGATCGGCGTCACCAGGCGGGCCGGGCGGATCACGTTGAGCAGGTAGGTTTCCATGCCCTGGTGCCAATCCTCGTCGCTGATTTCCAGAAGCGGCGCACGCGGGCCGTGCCCCGCACTGTTGACCAGCACGTCGATGCGGCCCCACTTGGCAACCACGGCATCGACCAGGCGCTGGATATCGTCATTGGACTGGTTGCTGCCGGTCACCCCAATGCCCCCCAGTTCCTCAGCCAGGGCCTCGCCTTTGCCGGACGACGACAGAATACCGACCTTGAAACCATCGGCAGCTAGGCGCCGCGCTGCCGCTGCGCCCATGCCGCTGCCACCTGCGATCACGATTGCTACCTTATCGATGGACATGAAGCCTCCTGGTTTTCCTGCATGAGTGATGCAGCCAGACTAGCAGCGTGCTCCACGCGACAGAGAGGCAGCAAAGCTTCTTATTGACGATAGAAAATCTACTGGCTAACAGCCTGTTGAAGTAACCACGTTCGCACCGTGGCCAATGCCGGTGGCTGATAGGCATTTCTCGGCCATAGCAGATAAAATGCCTGGTCCAGGCTCAGCGCATGGTGGAACGCCAGGACCAGCCGCCCCGCCGCGATATCGCTCTGCACGAAGTGATAACTGGCCAGCGCCAGCCCCTGCCCGGCAATCGCAGCGTCGATTGCCAACGCGGTCTGGTTGAAGCGCACATTGCGCGCGGACGTCTGCAGCGGCTGCTGGAAGACGTCGCTGATGAAATCGGGCCAGAAGTTGTGAGCGTCATGCAGCAAGGTGTAGCGCTGCAGTTCCTGCAAATTCGTCGGTACGCCTTGAACCTGCAATAGCGCTGGGCTGACTACCGCAACGATGCGCTGCTGCAGAAACAACTCGGTGTGCAAGGCCGGACCGAACGGTGGCCGCCCATAGCGCACGGCGATGTCCACGCCTTCCGGGCGAAACTGTGAGAGACGCTCGGTAGCAAGCACCTGCAGGTCGATGCCGGGATTCTCTTCGGCAAAAGACGAAAGCCTGGGAATCAGCCACTTCGCCGCAAAGGTCGGGGTCACACTGATCGTCAGTTGCGCACCATCGGGTCGCAGCGCCTGGGTGGCGCTGCTGATCAAGGCGAAGGCGCCACGGATATCGCTGCTATAACGCAGGCCGGCCCCCGTCAGCGCCAAGCCTCGGGGCAGCCGCTCGAACAGCTTGATCCGCAGGTTCGCTTCAAGCCCGCGAATTTGCTGTGCCACCGCCGCCTGGGTAACCCCCAGCTCGTCGGCCGCCAGGCGAAAGTTGAGGTGCCGCGCCACCACCTCGAATACCCGAAGCCCATTGAGCGGCGGCAACGCGGAAAAACCCTCGGCCATATAGATAATCTACTGAGTGATCAGGCCTTCTACCTTACTCGATTCGCGGATGCTGCTGCACCAGCAGCTTGCGCTTGGCCTCCAGTTCCGCGATCTGCTCATCGATGTCCTCGATTTTCTGCTCGATATTGTCGTGGTGCTCCTGCAGCAGCTCGCGTGCTTCCTCGATGTCCGAGGCGGCTGGCGCGGCGCCACGCAGCGGCTTGTTGGCGGTTTCTTTCATGGTCAGCCCGGTGATCAGGCCGATGGCGGCAATCACCATCAGGTAGTACGCCGGCATGTACAGGTCGCCGGTGCTCTCCACCAGCCAGGCAGCAAGGGTTGGGGTCAGGCCGGCGATCAACACCGAGATGTTGAAGGCGCTGGCTAGAGCGCTATAGCGGATGTGGGTGGGGAACATCGCTGGCAGCGTAGATGCCATCACACCAATGAAGAAGTTGAGCAGTACGGCGATGATCAGCAAGCCGGCGAAGATCAACCCGAGCACGCCGCTGTTGATCAGCATGAACGCCGGAATGGCCAGTACGATCAGGCCAACACTGCCGACCATGATAAACGGGCGGCGGCCCCATTTGTCGCTGAGCAGGCCGATGATCGGCTGCACGAACAGCATGCCGACCATGATCGCGATGATGATCAGCACCCCGTGGTCTTCGCTGTAGTGCAGGTTGTGCGACAGGTAGCTGGGCATGTAGGTGAGCAGCATGTAGTAAGTGACGTTGGTCGCGATCACCACGCCGACGCAGGTCACCAGGCCGCGCCAGTGTTTGGTGGCCACCTCCTTGAACGATACCTTGGGCCCTGACGCCAGGCCTTCGCGGTCACCTTGCTCAAGCTTCTCGACATGCTGCTGGAACGCCGGGGTTTCCTCCAACGCATGGCGCAGGTAGAGGCCGATGAGGCCCAGCGGCAAGGCCAGGAAGAACGGCAGACGCCAGCCCCATTCGAGGAACTTCTCCTCGCCGAGGAAGGTGGAAATCAGCACCACCACCCCCGCACCGAGCACGAACCCGGCAATTGAGCCGAAGTCCAGCCAGCTGCCAAGGAAACCGCGCTTGCGGTCTGGCGCGTACTCGGCGACGAAGATCGAAGCCCCGGTGTATTCACCACCCACCGAGAAGCCCTGGGCCATTTTCGCCAGCAACAGCAGGATTGGCGCCCATATGCCGATGGAGGCGTAGGACGGTATCAGGCCGATGGCGAAGGTGCTCAGCGACATGATCACGATCGTAGCAGCAAGGATTTTCTGTCGCCCGAACTTGTCGCCCAGGGCCCCGAAGAACAACCCGCCCAACGGGCGAATCAGGAACGGTACCGAGAAGGTGGCCAAGGCCGCGATCATCTGCACGCTGGGGTCGGCGTTGGGGAAGAACACCTTGCCCAGGGCGTAGGCGACGAAGCCGTACACGCCAAAGTCGAACCATTCCATGGCATTGCCCAACGCGGCGGCGGTGATCGCCTTACGCATCTTGGCGTCATCGACGATGGTGATGTCTTTCAAGCCGATCGGCTTGACGCTTTTCTTGCGAGATTTCATGCCTGTGTCCCTTCACTTGACGGTTCGCCACTGGCCGGCGTTCGACGGGCTAGTGGCTCTAAGGCATCAGATACAACAGGACACTAAATAATTCAGCGCTTAACGAATTTTTCTGAACTCTGCCAAAAACCATTAGTAGACAATTTGTATACAACAACCGGACAATGACAAAATGTCGCACGTCACGGCCTGTGGCCCCTGCGACATGAATGCGCTCAAGAACGTGAACCGGAGTATAAAAATGCAAAAAATAACTTCGCTGCCGGGTGATGACGCCCGCCCAGGCTGGTACTACACCAGCCCCCAGCGTCAGCCACGCCCGGGCCATTCGGGCCGCAAGGAAGCGCGCTGGACCATTGTCGGCGCCGGCCTGACCGGCCTGGCTGCGGCGCGCCAGATGGCGTTGAACTTCCCCGATGAAGAGATCGTGCTGGTCGAGGCGCAGGAAGTCGGCTTCGGTTCCGCCGGGCGCAACGCCGGTTTCGCCATTGACGTGCCACACGACATTGGCGCCAAGGACTACATCGGCGACGTCACTACCGCCACCAAGATTCTGCGCCTGAACACCCTGGGCCAGGACTACCTGCGCGACATCGTCGAGCGCAGAGGTATCGACTGCCAGATGTCCGCTTCCGGCAAATACCAGGCCGCGGTCGGCGACAAGGGCATCGCCATTCTCGAGGCCTACCGCAGCGGCCTGGAAAAGATCGGCTGCCAATCCACTCTGATCGACGCCAAGGACCTGCCGGCACACATTGGCACGTCGTACTACAAGAAGGCCCTGCACATCCCCGGCACCCTGCTGGTGCAACCTTCGGCGCTGGTCAAGGGCCTGGCCGACCACCTGCCGGCCAACGTCACCTTGTATGAACACACACCGATCACCTCGATCGACCAGGGCGACAAGATCACCCTGGTGCATGACCGGGGCACTATCGTCACCGACAAGCTGATCCTGGCCAACAACGGTTTCGCTTCGGCGTTCGGCTTCCTCAAGGGCCGGCTGCTGCCGACCTTCCTGTATGCCAGCCTCAGCCGCCAACTGACCGAGCAAGAACAGGCACGCCTGGGCGGCCAGCCGGTCTGGGGCGTGATCCCCGCACACCCGTTTGGCAGCACTGTGCGCCGCACCGCCGACAACCGCATCCTGATCCGCAACAGCTTCAACTTCTACCCCGACGGCCGCCCACGCGCCAACGCCTTGCAGGGCCACCTGCCGACCCACCGCAAGTCGTTCGAGCGGCGCTTCCCGATGCTTGGCAATGTCGAATTCGAGTACTCCTGGAGCGGCGCGATCTGCCTGTCGGAAAATCACGAAGGCTTTTTCGGCCAACTGGCGCCTAACGTCTACGGCGCCCTGTGCTGCAACGGCCTGGGCATCACCCGCGGCACCGCGACCGGCAAGCTGCTGGCCGACTGGCTGGCTGGTGAACGCAACGAGCACATCGACTTCCTGTTGTCCTCGCCCGGCCCAAACAAGAATCCGCCCCAGCCGTTCCTGTCGATTGGCGTGAACTCAGTGCTCAAGTGGGGCCAGTTCCGCGCCGGCTTGGAAGTCTGAAACCAGCGTTGCTTCAACTACCTATCAAGAGAGAATCATGCGTTCCACTTCGCAACCCGTCATGATCGATGACGTTGAAATCAACAGTTTCCACCAACTGCTCACCCTGCGCACCGGGCTGGGTTGGGTGATGGTCGGCTACATCCTCAGCATCATCGGCGTGGCCACTATCCCAATGTCCACCGCACTTCAACTGAGCGGCTTCTGGCAAGGCATGGTCGCCGCCATGGCCCTGCTCGGCGTGTTCGCCGGTGGCTTCTTCGGTGGCTGGCTGACCGACCGCATGGGCCGACAGAAGCTGTTCTTCGTCGCCCCGGCGATCGTGCTGTTGTCGTCGCTGGGCATGCTCGTGGTTCAGGACCCGCTGGCCCTGTCGCTGCTGCGCCTGCTGTGCGGGCTGGCGGTGGGCATCGAATACACCGCCGCCGGCTCCCTGCTGACCGAGTTCATCCCGCAGAAATCCCGTGGCTCGCGGCTATCGCTGCTGACCGTACTGTGGTTCGTCGGCGCCGCGCTGGCTTACATCGCCGGCAACTTCATGTTGGCCGATGCCGGCCCTGAACACTGGCGCACGGTCATGGCCAGCCCGGCGATCATCGCCGGCCTGCTGTTGCTGGCTCGCCTCGGCACGCCAGAATCACCGCGCTGGCTGCTGAGCAAAGGCCGCCGCACGGAAGCCGAGCAGGTGATCCGCGAGGTGTACGGCGCCGACTTCTCGCTGCGCAACATCAGCGATGACGGTGGCTCAGGCAAAGCGATGTCATTTATCGACGCGCTGCGTGCGGGCTACGGCAAACGCATCCTGTTCGTGGTGATGTTCTGGGCCTGCGCGGTGATTCCGCTGTTCGCCGTATATGCCTTCGTGCCCAAGCTGTTCCAGGCCCTCAAGCTGACTGGCAACCTGGCCGCCTATGGCTCGATGGGCATCACCCTGATCCTGGTGCTCGGCTGCTGCGTCGCCACCTGGTTGATCAACTACCTGGGCCGGCGCACCCTCATCATCCACAGCTTCCTGTGGTCAGGACTGGCGTTGCTGGGTCTGGGGCTGTTCCCGGATGCCAAGGGCTGGGTGGTGTTATCGCTGTTTGGCGCCTATGCGCTGTTCATCGGCGGTGCGCAGGTGCTGGAGTTCGTCTACCCCAATGAACTGTTCCCCACCGAAATCCGCGCCTTCGCGGTCGGCATGGGCGCATCGCTGGCCGCTTTCAGCTCGGCCGTCGGCACCTGGCTGGTACCGATTTCGCTGGAGCAGTTCGGCATTGCCAACACGATGTTCGCGGCAACAGCGATCACCATGCTGGGGCTTGCGGTATCGCTGGTGCTGGCGCCGGAGACCAAGTCGATGAGCCTGCAGGAAGCAGCAGCGCTGTAGATGCAAGTTTGGGGCAAAAAAAACCGCTGCAGACGCAGCGGCTTTTTATCGGATGGTTTTGTATCAAATACCGTCGCGCGCCAGGTCCATGGCGAAGTAGCTCAGGATCAGGTCGGCACCGGCCCGCTTGATCGCGCCGATGCTCTCACGCACCACACGGCCTTCGTCAATGGCGCCGGCCAAACCGCCGAACTTGATCATCGCGTACTCGCCACTCACCTGATACGCCGCCAACGGCAAGCGCGACGCAGCGCGGATGTCGGCGATTACGTCAAGGTAGGCACCGGCCGGCTTGACCATCAGCACATCGGCCCCTTCCTGTTCGTCGAGCAGCGACTCGCGCACGGCTTCGCGGCGGTTCATCGGGTTCATCTGGTAACTCTTGCGGTCACCCTTGAGCACGGTGCCACCGGCTTCACGGAACGGGCCATAGAGCGACGAAGCGAACTTGGTGGAGTACGCCATGATCGCGGTGTCGTGGAAGCCGGCACCGTCCAGTGCGCTGCGGATGGCCTGGACCTGGCCGTCCATCGCCGCCGACGGCGCGATGAAGTCGGCGCCAGCGGCGGCGGCGATCACCGCCTGTTTGCCCAGGTTGGCCAAGGTGGCGTCGTTGTCCACGCCATGCTCGTGCAGCACGCCGCAGTGACCGTGGCTGGTGTACTCACAGAAGCAGGTGTCGGACATCACCACCATTTCCGGCACGCTGTCCTTGCAGATGCGGGCCATGCGCGCGACCAGCCCGTTCTCGTTCCAGGTATCACTGCCGGTGGCGTCCAGGTTGTGCGAAACGCCGAAGGTCATCACCGACTTGATGCCGGCGCGGGCGTATCGCTCGATTTCCTGGGCCAGCAGTTTCTCGGGGATACGATTGACCCCCGGCATGCTGCTGATGGGCACGAAGTCATCAATGCCTTCCTCGACGAAGATCGGCAGGATCAGGTCTTCAAGGCGGAATTCTGTCTCCTGGAAGATCGTGCGCAGGGACTCGTTCTGGCGCAAACGGCGGGGACGAACGGAAGGGAAACGGTTGGACATGACAGCTCCAGGGGATATGGACGGCGTATACCTTATGCCTGTTGGGCTCTGGGGGAAAGAGCGGGGGGTGAGATTGTGTCGTGCATCAGGGGCAACAGCTGACATTGGCGCAGTGTGTACCGGCCTCTTCGCGGGCAAGCCTGCTCCCACAGATACCCCACCGTTCTCAAGGTCAGTGGAATACCTGTGGGAGCGGGCTTGCCCGCGAAGAGGCCAGTGCTGGCGCTAAATCACTGCAACCAAGGCGGCGGTGGCTCTTCACCCTTGACCGGCCCATGCTCGGCTTCGGCCCGCGCCGCGCGACGACGGGCATCGTCGAGCCGCGCCGCGTCGATTTCACGCATCACACCGCCCACATCGGCGAGGTGCTCGTCATCCGCGAATTCACCCGTCAACGGGCTGTCCACCTTCAACTCGCCCGCCTCATACAGCGCCCACATTTCCTGGGCATAGCGGGTGTCTTTCAGCTCCGGGGCAAAGCGGCCGAAATAGTGGGCCATGTTCGCCACGTCGCGCTGCAGCATGCTGAACGCATGGTTGTTGCCCGCGGCATCCACCGCTTGCGGCAGGTCGATGATCACTGGGCCGTCAGGGCCCAACAGCACGTTGAATTCGGACAGGTCGCCATGCACCAACCCGGCACACAACATCAGCACGATCTGGCGAATGACGAAGGCGTGGTATTCACGTGCCTCTACGGCCTCCAGGTGCACGTCGTTCAGCCGTGGCGCAGCATCGCCGTCGGCGTCGGTCACCAGTTCCATCAGCAACACGCCATCCTGGAAATCGTAGGGTTTGGGCACCCGCACGCCGGCACTGGCCAGGCGGAACAGCGCCGCCACTTCGGCATTCTGCCAGGCGTCCTCGGCCTCCTTGCGCCCGTATTTGCTGCCTTTGGCCATGGCTCGGGCCTGGCGGCTGTTGCGCACCTTGCGGCCTTCCTGGTATTCGGCGGCCTGGCGGAAACTGCGCTTGTTGGCCTCTTTGTAGACCTTTGCGCAACGTACCTGGGCGCCGCAACGCACCACGTAGACGGCAGCTTCCTTGCCGCTCATCAAGGGTCGCAGCACTTCGTCGACCAGTCCGTCTTCAATCAGCGGTTCGATTCGTTTTGGCGTCTTCATCAGGCTTGTTTCGGGGTCCTGTCTGGCCTTTTGGCTGGGATGGCGGACATCCTCTCACAGGCTGCTGCGTCTTGCTCGTTTGTCTGCTCAGGCGGCAAGCCGGTACGAATGCCTCGTAGCAGTAACTCCAGTGCAGTGATGCTGTGAGCCAGGCGTGTTCCGCCATCTTGCGCAACGGCTATCCACACAGCCGCTTCCGTCAAGCTGCCATAGACCAATGAAGCCAGCGCATGGGCGTCGGCATCGACGACTATGCCCTGCCCTATCAGGTTTTGGATCAAACGCTGCAACGACTCTATACAATGTCGCTGTGCATCCGGTGACCCACCGCCGAGCACGGCCCGCGCGTCGCGCAGCACGATCCGTTGTATCTGTGGCTCCAGTGCCATCTCCAGATAGGCGCGGCAGCGCCGACGAAAGCCTTCCCAGGCATCGTCGGCAGTATCGGTAATGGCATGCAATCGCTCGTCCATCTCGGCGTCGAGCTGCTCGACGACAGCCGCCAGCAAGCCTTTCTTGTCGCCAAAGTGATGGTACAGCGCCCCCCGCGTCAGGCCCGCCTGGGCGGTCAGGTCATCCATCGAGGTGTCCGCATATCCGCGTTCAGTGAACACCTGGCGTGCGGTCGCCAGCAACAAGGCCCGGGTTTCTTCCATTGCGGCGCGGGTGCGGCGAACCATCCAGCTACTCCATTTCTTCAGTCGGTGCGAGGCAGGCGTGTGCTGAGGTATTCATACGCCGGTGTCATTGTCATGATCGCAGGACACGCTGACAAGCGACCATTCGCAGGCTGATCAAACTGAACAGGACACGTGTTCAGGCCTATCGCGCAAGCGCAGGTAGCCCCAGAGGGCGACCAGCGATACCGCTACGCCGGCGCACAGCGCGACGTTGAAACCTGCCTTGGCGCCCAGCAGGTCCACAACCTGTCCTGATGCCGCAGCCCCGCCTGCAACGCCCACGTTGAGGCCAGCGAGCAACCACGTCATGCCTTCGGTCAGTTTGCTCTCAGGGACAATCCGCTCCACCAGCGACATGGCCACGATCATGGTCGGGGCGAAAAACAGGCCCGCGACCAGCACTGCGCCGGCCAGCCCGAAGATGTTACCGGCCAGCAGCAGCGGCAGCGTGGTCACTGCCGTCGCCAGTCCCCCCATCAGCAGCAGCTTGTGCAATGGCGTCTTGAGCGCCATCGCGCCGAACACCAACCCCGCCGCACAGGAGCCGATGGCGTAGCAGGACAGCACCACGCTGGCGGCAGCTGGAGTGCCCATCTGCTCGGCAAAGGCCACGCTGACGATATCGACAGTTCCGACAATCACGCCCATGGCGATCATCAGGAAGGTCAGCAACCGCACATTGGCCAAACGGAATACCGACACGTTGACCTGGCCGTTGGCCGAATATGCCTCGACGGGTGGCTCAGTGCTGACCTGCACGGTCAGGGCGAACACGCCAATGGCCAGCAGAACGGCAGCCACCAATGGCCCGGCTTGCGGAAACACCGCCACGCTCAAGCCCACCGAAATTGGCGGGCCGGCGATAAAGGTGACTTCATCGAGCACGGTTTCCAGCGAGAACGCTGCCTGCAATTGCGGCTTATTGCGGTAAATAGCGGTCCAGCGTGCGCGCACCATCGCCGACATGCTTGGCATGAAGCCGGCCAGGGCGGCGCTGGCGAACAGCGTCCAGTCCGCCGCCTGCCAAAAGCTGCAAGCCAACAGCGAGAGGATGCCCGCCACGCTGAGCCCGGCGGCGGCCGGCAACACCCGGCGCTGACCGTAACGGTCGACCCGTCGCGAAATCTGCGGGGACAACAGCGCATAGGTCAATACGAAGGTGGCGGCCACGGCCCCCGCCAGACCGTAACTGCCGCGAATCTGCGACAACAGGGTGATGATCCCGATGCCAGTCATCGGCAGGGGCATCCGAGCCAACAGGCCAGCCAAGGCGAACCCCAGGGTCCCCCGGGCCTGGAACAATTCACGGTAGGCGCTGAACATCTTCGACACTCCTTATCGAAAGGCCCATCGCACTTGAGTACGCTGGACGAAATATACATACACTGCGTATGTTTGAAACCCTATTATCATACGAAGCGTATGTAAAGCCTCTTCAGCCCGATTCCTTCCGTTTCACTGTCTTGCAGCAGATGACATCAGGCGGCGGCCCGGCGCTGCACCCACACGTGCCGCGCCCGGTCGAATGCCCAGTTGTAGACCACGGTGTAGGGCAGGATGATCACGAAGAAGCCCAGCTCGACCATCAGCGCCTGCCACAGCGAGATGTCCAGCATCCAGGCCGCCACCGGCAGGCACCACACCACCAGGCCTGCTTCGAAACCCAGGCCATGAATGAAACGCGCCGACGCCGTCCACTGGATGCGCGGGGTCGCCACGTAGCGGTCGACCAGCAGGTTGTAGAGCATGTTCCAGCCCATGGCGATCAGCGACAGGGTGACCGCCAGGCTCCCCGCCGTGGCCAGCGACTTGCCCATGATCCAGGACAGCAACGGGGCACACAGCAATACGGCAAAAAACTCGTAGCCGACGGCATGCAGCAGACGTTCGGAGAAAGCGACTTTTTTCATGACAGGTTCCATCGTGTGATTAACGCGTGCTTCACATTTTCTTTGATGGAACTGATACTAGCGACATAGCTCCTATCGGTTTTATCAATACCTATGCGCTACTCGCCCGAAGCTCTCGTTGCCTTTGTCGAAGCCGCCGCGCTCGGTTCTTTCTCGGCTGCAGCGCGAAAACTGCGCAAAAGCCAATCGACCATCAGCATCGCCATCGCCAATTTCGAAGCAGACGTGGGCTGCCCGCTGTTCGACCGCGCGGGCCGCCATCCCACCCTCAATGCGGCCGGCCGCCAGGTACTGAGCCACGTCGAGGCGATCCTCGATGCCAGCGCGCGGCTCGACGCCCTGGCGGTGCGACTGGCCGGGCAGGTTGAGCCGCTGGTGTCGGTGGTGATGTCCGACAGCTACAGCGTAACCTTCCAGGGCGCGGTGATCAGTCGCTTCGCCGAAAGCTACCCGCATTGCGAACTGCGCTGCGGACCGGCCGAAGACGCCGACGTGATCGACATGATCCAGCAGGACATGGCGCACATCGGCATCCTCGCCGCGCAGCCGCAGTACCCGGCCGACGTGGCCGTGGCGCGGCTGGCGGAACAGGCGGAATTCGCCGTTTACGTCAGCACTGATCACCTGCTGGCAAAGCAACCGGCACTGCAGCCGCAGCACCTGGAAAACGAGCGCCAGCTGTACATCAGAACCTACGCCCCAAGCCTGCACCATGGGCGCGGTCAAGCCTGGTCCGCGCCGGATTACCTGACCTTGCTGGAATTTGCCGTGCGCGGTTTTGGCTGGGCAGAGTTGCCCAGGGTGCTGGTGTCGCGTTTTGGCAGCGGCCTTGTGGAATTGCCAGTGGCAGGTTACCCGCGACGCGTCGCCATGGATGTGGTCTGGTCGCGGCAAAAACCGCTGGGGCCGGCCGGGCAATGGCTGGTGCAACAGCTGTTGTCGCGCTAGCACGTCAATCACTGCCGTCGACAGCGACCACCTGCCAACTGTCATCCGGGTCAAAGCGCTGCATGGCCTTGACCAGCTTGTCACCCTGCGGCCCGAGGTCCTTCTCGAACACCTGCCCGTCATGGCTGACCATGAAGCTCATCACCCCGGTGTCGTCGTACTTGGCCGGCCAGGCGACCATCGCGAAGCCCCGGCTCATCTGCGTGCCGATCAGGTAGCTGTAGGCGCCACCCGGGGCTGACGGGCCCTGACCATCGAGGATACGGAAGTGATAACCGTACCAGTCGTCCCCCACCACATCCTGGCCGAACAATGGGCCCAGGGGGCTGACCTCGCCGCTCGCATCCGCTTCCCAGTACAGCCCATCGTGCTTGCCGGGCGAGCTGAAAACCTGCTGGGCATACTCCAGCGCACCGTTGCCGTTGCGATCCTGCGAGGCGTAATCCATCTGTGCATCGTGATAGGCAAGCAGCGACTGCACAGCCGACAGCTCATCGCGGCCGATGCGCCGTGCGCGGATCTCGGCGCTGCCGGCCTTGAGGTCGAAGCGCCAGCCGCTGGCGCTGTGCGACAACGGAATGGGCAGCGTCCAATGCTCGCTGCCCACAGCCAGAACGGCTTGGCGCTCGCTTTGCTTTTGAATCTGATGCTGCTGGCGATACTGCTCCAGGAATGCATCCACATCGTTGCGCTGCACGCCTTCGCGGGGGATATAGGTGCGCCAGTCATCGCCGAGCAACTGGGCCAGGCGTGCCTGATCGGCATGCTCGGTGCCCAGCGCCTGGACAAAGGCATCGACGGCTTTTTCCGGTGTCGGAAATGCCTGCTGGGCCATGGCCAGGCACGACCAGACACTGCTGGCGGCAATCAACCCCAAACCGAGGATCGTATTGTTGTTCATCGCCGGCCTCCTGCGCCACGGCGCATCGGCGCACTGGGCCTGGAAATGGCATGCCCCGCAGCACGCGCTGAATTGGGCCGCTGGGCAAGCATCTGGCTGGTCCGGCCGCGGTCGACTTGAGCGGTGCTGCGCGCTGGAGAACGTACACCCTCGAAGGCATTGTTGCGCGCCCGTCCGGCATGATTGTTCTGCCTACCCTGCAGCGTCTGGCGAGTTTGCTGGGCGTCGCGGCTGCCCCTGGCATGCTGCTGGCGATCAGTGGCGTGTGGGCGGTTGGCCTGGGCCTCGCGCACCTGGTCACGAGCCTGGCGGTTGCTGGTGGCGGGGCGTTCGATGCCGGCCCGGTCCATCGACGCGCGGGCACGGTCACGGGCCTGTGCGCGCTGGGCGTCGTCACCCCGGAAGGCCGCGCGCTGGCTGGCGCCGTCGAGTTGGCGGCCATACTGCTGGCGGCTGCGGTTATCGCGGTAGGGCACCCCATCACGGTGCACGGCGTTGTGCTGCCAGGTGTTCTGGTTGTTGCCGATGCGGTTGTTGACGTTGATGTTGTTGTAGCGATTGACGTCGATATCGATGTCGTTGCGCCCCCAGTCGCAATCGCCCCACAGCGAATTGACGATCGCTACCCCCGTTCCGAAGGCCAGCCCCGCCACCAGCGCGGAGCCTGCGTAGTACAGCGGTGACGGCGGGTAATACACCGGCGGCGACGCCGGATAGGCCCAGGTGCCATAGCTGGTGGTCGGGTTGTAGGTGGGCACGTAGACCACCTGCGGGTCGGCCGGCTGAATGATGATGGTACTGGCGGGTGCGGCGGCACTGCTGGCCGGGGCTGCGGGTGCAGCCTGCACCGTAACGTTCTGGTACTGATTGCTTTGTAGATTGCCGGCAGCCTTTGCCTGCTGACGCAGCCTTTGCACGGCGCCCATCACATCGTCGGGCTGGGCCAGGAACGCATCCCCCAGGCGCTGCACCCAGACCGGGTCCTGGCCCAGCACCACCAGCACCTGCGGGAAGGCCACCAGCGCCTGGACGCTCGGGTCCCACGGCTGCTTGGCCACTTGCTTGACGGCATCATCGCCCTGGGCCTTGGGGTTGGCTTTGGACCAGGCCACCGCTTCGCCCACCTCGCCAGGGTAGGTCGTTGCCATCAGCACCTGCGCCAGCAAGGCATCGGGATACAGCGCGATGGGGGCCAGCATCTGGTCCAACTGCTCCTGGTTGAACACCGCCTGTTTGGCCGGTGCCGCTTCGGCAGGTTGGGCAGATGCGGGAGGCGTTTCAGCCTGTGCAAGGCTTGATAGACCGCTCAGGCAGAGCACCGCCGACACGACGCAGAGCAATGGCATGCGCATCACAGTTCCCTCGGAGTGAAGCCGGGTGGGACTTAAGCCTAGCAAAGGCTGCGGTTTGCACACGCCTGCCGACGACATCAATAGTCACTATCGAGCACGGCAATTTCTCCTGATCGCGCGCCCTCAATAACCTTGCTCCATCGCTTCGACACGCTCGATCCCCGAATCCTGGAGCTTCCCGATGAACACCACGGCCCGCCTGCTGCTCGCTGCCCTCACCGCCACTGCCATCGCCGTGCTCAGCGGTTGCGCCAGCCACCCCGAACTGCGCCCCTACACCGCTGAAGAGACCCGTCAGCTGCAACTGGAGTCCATTCAGCGCCAGGCTCTTTCACTGGACGAATACGAACTGCGCAAGCGCGTGATCCTGCGTGCGGCCAGCCCTCAGGTAGTGACTGAAGTGGTCGAGACACAGGCTGGCATCAAGGGCTGACCTGATCGAGATTCCCCAGCGCCTTTGCTGTATCCTGTCCCGCTCAAGAGCAAGCCTTCCAGGACGGTGACCATGTTCAGGCCCCTTCTGTTGCTGAGTGCGGCCCTGCTATTCAGCTCGGCACTGCAGGCGCAGCAGATCCAGCGCCAACTGGGCGATTTCGACTTCAAGCTCGGCACCACGCCTTCACGCAGCATGGCCCAAGGGCTGATTTCGCCGAGTGCGACTGGCGCCTTTCACGGCGGCCTCGACCTCAGCCACCCCAGCGGCTGGTACGTCGGCCAATATGCGCCGAGCATGGGCGTGACACCCGACTCCACCCTGCGCCTGGACAGCTACCTGGGCTACAAACACCATTTCGACAGCACCCTGGGTTATGAAGTCGGGCTGATCCACTACAGCCAACCGAACATCGCCGGGCCCGACAGCTATGCCCTGTACGGGGGCATCTCGATTCTGGGCAGCCGCATCGGCGGCGCCTGGCGCGACAACGCGGACAACCGCACCGGCACCCTGTTCGCCGACTTCGGCCAGATGCCGCTGTTCGATATCGATTTGACCGTGAAGCTCGCCCACCACCGCCTGGGCACGCCGTTCACCATTGGTGACGGCAGCCAGGTGGACGCGTTCTCGGACTGGTCGCTGGAGCTGTCGCGGCCCTGGCTGGGCATCGATCTGAACCTCATCTACAGCAACTCCAACCTCACCGGTGGCAGCTGCGATGCCTACGCGGGCATCAACACCTACTGCGAAAGCATGGTGACGCTCAAGGCCCAGCGCAGCTTCTTCTAGGTGTCAGGCATCAGCGTCGCAATCAAGGCCCGCACGGTCCCCGGCAACGCATCCAATTCGCGCACCAGAATGCTCCGCTCACGCACTGCCCACGGTTCATCCAGGGTTATGCTGACCAGCCCCATGGTCTGGCTATGCCGCAGCGCCGCCGACTCGGGGATGATGCCAATCCCCACCCCCGCCTCCACCAACCGGCAAATAGCCTCGAAACTCGACAGCTGAATGCGCAACGACAGGTTCAGGCCCATACGTTCCACATGGTCGCGCAGAAAGCTCAGCAGGGTGCTGCCGTCGTGCAGGCCGATATGCTGGAATGCCAAGGTCTGCTTCAGCGACACCTGCTTGCAAGTCGCCAGCTCATGCCCTGCCGGCACGATCAGCACCAGCCGGTCGGTGCTGAAGTGCATCACCTGCAAGCCGCTGGCCTCAACCGGCCCGGCGATAATGCCCATGTCGCTGCTGCCGTCGAGCACACCGCGCACGATATCCCGCGACAGGCGCTCTTGCAGGTCAACCGTCACCCCGGGGCGTTTTGCCAGAAAGCCGGCCAGCACCTCGGGGAGGAATTCGGTGACGGCGGTGGTGTTGGCGAAGATGCGGATATGCCCGGCCGAATCGGTGCCGAACTGGGTGAATTCGGCTTTCAGGTAGTCCACCTGGCGCATGATCAGCCGGGCATGCATCAGCAGTTTTTGCCCCGCCGGGGTGAGCTCAACGCCACGGCTGTCGCGGTACAGCAAGCGTGTGTCGAGCTGCGCTTCCAGCGCCTTGATCCGCGCGCTGGCGGCGGCCGGAGAGAGAAATGCGCGGCGTGCGCCCTGGGTCAGGCTGGGTGATTCGCCGATATGAATGAAAAGCCTCAGGTCTGCCAGGTCGAAATGCATCGGGGTGTCCTTGCACGGCGCGGGCGTTCAGCATACATGAACGCCGGCTTACGAAAATGCAAATTCACAGAATGCCAGGCGCCTCGCATGATCATGGCCATAACAACAAATGCAGAGGCCCATGGTTATGACTGCTACGGACTACAGCGCCTGGATCGGCCGCACGGAAGAAGCCGTCGACGAGCTCAGCCGCAACCTGATCAAGCGTATCGCCGCCACCCTTGGCGAAACCGCGCCCGCCGTCGGGCAACCGCTGCCGCCCTTGTGGATGTGGTGCTTCTTTCAGGAACCAGTGGCCCAAACGCAACTGGGCAGCGACGGCCACCCGGCGCGTGGTGGTTTCCTGCCCCCCGCCGACAACCGCAACCGCATGTGGGCCGGGGGGCGGGTTGAATTCATCGCTGCGCTCAAGGTCGGCGCCGAGGCACAGCGTCTTTCGACCATCGTACACATCGAGGAAAAACTCGGCCGCAGCGGCGCGTTGCTTTTCGTCACGGTGCGCCACGAGTACTCGCAACACGGCGAGCTGTGCGTGCGTGAAGAGCAGGACATCGTCTACCGCGAACCTAATTCCCCAAAATTGAACAGCGCCGCGCCAACTGCTGCAGCCGACTGGAGCGAGGCCATCACGCCCTCCCCGACCTTGCTGTTCCGCTACTCCGCCGTGACCTTCAACGGCCACCGTATCCACTATGACCACCCCTACGTTACCGAAACCGAGGGCTATCCCGGTTTGGTCGTACACGGCCCGCTGATCGCCACCCTCAACCTGCGCGCCTTCATCCGCGCCAACCCCGGCAAGCGTGTGCGCCACTTCGCCTACCGCGGCGTACGGCCACTGACCGTCCCCACGCCATTCGAACTGGCCGGCCACATCAGCGAGCCAGGTCAGGCGCAGCTATGGGCTGGCAATGGCGACGGCGTGGCGCAGAGCGCCGACGTGCTTTTCGACTGACACCTGTACAGGGAACCCCGCATGCATACGTACGACAGCGATGACCTCAATGCCATCCGCGAAGGCGTGCGCGCCTTGTGCGCTGAATTCGACGCCAGCTACTGGCGCAAGATCGACGAAGAAAAAGGCTTTCCCGAAGCCTTCGTCAAAGCCATGACCGACGCCGGCTGGCTGTCGGCGATGATCCCGGAGCCATTTGGCGGCTCCGGCCTGGGCCTGGCCGAGGCCTCGGTGATCCTCGAAGAAGTGAACGCCTGCGGCGGCAACTCCGGCACCGTGCATGGGCAGATGTACAACATGTTCACCTTGCTGCGCCATGGCAGCGAAGAACAGAAGCGCCATTACCTGCCCAAGCTGGCAAGCGGCGAGTTGCGCCTGCAGTCGATGGGCGTGACCGAACCCACCACCGGCACCGACACCACCAAGATCAAGACTACCGCCGTGCGCCAGGGCGACACGTACGTGATCAATGGCCAGAAGGTGTGGATCTCGCGAATCCAGCACTCCGACCTGATGATCTTGCTGGCCCGCACCACGCCGCTGGCCGAGGTGAAGAAAAAGTCCGAGGGCATGTCGATCTTCCTCGTCGACCTGCGCGAGGCCATCGGCAATGGCCTGACCGTGCAACCCATCGCCAACATGGTCAACCACGAGACCAACGAGCTGTTCTTCGACAACCTCGAACTGCCGGCCAGCAGCCTGATCGGTGAAGAAGGCCAAGGCTTTCGCTACATCCTCGACGGCCTCAACGCCGAGCGCACACTGATTGCCGCCGAATGCATCGGCGATGGCCGCTGGTTCATCGAAAAGGCCAGCGCGTATGCCCGTGACCGCGTGGTGTTCGGCCGCCCGATCGGGCAAAACCAGGGGGTGCAATTCCCCATCGCCGAGGCGCATATCGAAATCGAAGCCGCCGACCTGATGCGCTGGCGGGCCTGCGCCGAATACGACAGCGGGCAGAACGCCGGGGCCAGCGCCAACATGGCCAAGTACCTGGCGGCCAAGGCCTCTTGGGAGGCGGCCAACGCCTGCCTGCAGACCCACGGCGGTTTCGGCTTTGCCTGCGAATACGACGTCGAGCGCAAGTTCCGCGAAACCCGGCTGTACCAGGTCGCGCCGATCTCCACCAACCTGATCCTGTCCTACGTGGCCGAGCACCTGCTCGAACTGCCACGCAGCTTCTGAGGGCCTGAGCATGCAGCATACCCAAGCCCTCGCCGGCTTCCTCGCCGACCTGCGCTACGCGCACATTCCCGGCCACGTGCTGGACCGCACCGAAGACCTGTTCCTCGACTGGCTAGGCTCGGCGCTGGCCAGCCAGGGCGCGCACCCGATCCCGCTGTTCGAGCGCTACGCCGAATGCATGGGGCCAGCGCAAGGCACCGCGCAGGTGCTGACCAGCGGGCGCACTTCATCGCCCTACTTCGCCGCCTTGGTCAATGGCGCGGCCTCGCACCTGGTCGAGCAGGACGACCTGCACAACAGCTCGGTACTGCACCCGGCCAGCGTGGTGTTTTCAGCCGTACTGGCAGCCGCCCAGGACCTCGACAAAAGTGGCCAGGACCTGCTGCTGGCTGCGGTGGCCGGTTATGAAGCAGGAATCCGCATCGGTGAGTTCCTCGGCCGTTCGCACTACCGTATCTTCCACACCACCGCCACCGTCGGCACGCTGGCGGCGGCGGTGGGCGTGGGCAAGCTGCTGGGCTTCGACCAGGTGCAGTTCATCAACCTGCTCGGTAGCGCCGGCACCCAGGCCGCCGGCCTCTGGGAGTTCCTGCGTGATGCCGCCGACTCCAAGCAGTTGCACACCGCCAAGGCGGCCGCCGACGGCCTGCTGGCCGCTTACCTCACCGCCGATGGCCTGACCGGGGCGCGCAACATTCTCGAAGGCGAACAAGGCTTGGCCGCTGGCATGTCCAGCGACGCCGACCCGACGCGCCTGAGCGACCGCCTGGGTACGCGATGGGCGCTGGCGGAAACCTCGTTCAAGTTCCACGCCTCGTGCCGCCACACCCACCCCGCCGCCGACGCGCTGCTGCAGCTGATGCAACGTGAACGCCTGGGGCATGAGCATATCGCCAAGGTGGTCACCCGCGTGCACCAGGGCGCCATCGACGTGCTGGGCCGGGTCTCCACGCCGGCCACTGTGCACCAGGCCAAGTTTTCCATGGGCACCGTACTTGGCCTGATCGCGGTGCACGGCCGTGCGCAGCTCCTGGAGTTCCGCGACCTGGCGCTGACCGACCCACAGGTCGCGCGTTTTCGCGACAAGGTCGAGATGCAGCTGGACGCCGAAGTGGACGCAGCCTATCCGGCCCGCTGGCTGGGCCGGGTGGAGGTGACTTGCAATGACGGCCGCACCTTCAGCGCCGCCATCGACGCGCCTAAGGGCGACCCCGGCAACACCCTGTCGCGCCCGGAGTTGGAAGCCAAATTCCAGCGCCTGCTGGCCTACTCCGGCGCGCGCAGCCCGGCTCAGGGCCAGGCCCTGATCGCTCGAATCTGGCAGCTGCGCGACGCCCGCTCGCTGGCCGATCTGCACTGAACCCGAACAGGTGACCCTATGACTCAAGCAATGCCCCGCCCACTGGACGGCATCACCGTGATCAGCCTGGAGCACGCCATCGCCGCGCCCTTCTGCACCCGTCAGCTGGCCGACCTGGGCGCCCGCGTGATCAAGGTCGAACGCCCCGGCAGCGGTGATTTTGCCCGTGGCTACGACCAGCGCGTCGACGGCCTGGCCTCGCACTTCGTATGGACCAACCGCTCCAAGGAGAGCCTCACCCTCGACCTCAAGCAAGACGCCGCAGACGGCATTCTCGACGCCCTGCTGGCCAAGGCCGATGTGCTGGTGCAGAACCTCGCGCCGGGTGCGGCGGCGCGCATGGGCCTGTCGTTCGAGGCCCTGCACGCGCGCTTCCCACGGCTGATCGTGTGCGACATTTCCGGCTACGGCGAGGGTGGCCCGTATGAAAAGAAGAAAGCCTACGACCTGCTGATACAGAGCGAAGGCGGCTTTCTATCGGTGACCGGTGGCCCCGGCGAAAACGACATGGCCAAGGCCGGCTGCTCGATCGCCGACATCGCCGCCGGTATGTACGCCTACACGGGCGTGCTGTCAGCGCTGATGCTGCGCGACAAGACCGGTGTCGGCAGCCGTATCGACGTGTCGATGCTGGAAAGCCTGGTGGAGTGGATGGGCTATCCGATGTACTACGCCTACGACGGTGCATCGCCACCGCCGCGTGCCGGCGCGGCGCACTCGACCATCTACCCGTACGGGCCGTTCCCTACCGGTGGTGGCGGCACGATCATGCTCGGCCTGCAGAACGAGCGGGAATGGGCGCTGTTTTGCGAGAAGGTACTGCTCGATCCGGCGCTGGCCAGCGACGACCGCTTCAGCGCCAACTTCAAGCGCTCGGCAAACCGCGAGGTTCTGCGCCAAATCATCATCGATGGGTTCGCCGGCCTGTCGCTGGACGAGGTGGTGGCGCGCCTTGAACAGGCGCAAATCGCCAATGCCCGGGTCAACGACATGCACGGCGTATGGCAGCATCCACAGCTGCAGGCCCGCAACTGCTGGCGCGAGGTGGACAGCCCGGCCGGCAAGTTGCCGTCGTTGTTGCCACCAGGGCGCAACCTTGCCTTCACCCCACGCATGGAGGCCGTACCGGCCTTGGGGCAACATACCCAGGGCATTCTCGACGAGCTGGGTTTCACTGCAGCGCAACAAGCTGACCTGTCTGCGGATGGCGTGGTATGAACGTCGTCCGCTCCGCCCTGTTCGTACCCGGTAGCCGCCCGGAACGCTTCGCCAAAGCGCTTGCGGCGGGTGCGGATGCGGTCATCGTCGATTTCGAGGATGCCGTGGAGGAACCCCTCAAGCGCCAGGCCCGCGACAATCTGCGGGCGTTTCTGCAAGCGACGCCGCAGGCTTCGGTGTGGGTCCGGATCAATGCGCCGCAGCACTTGGAGCATGCCGCCGACCTGACCTTCTGTGCACAGCAACCTGGCGTCGCTGGCGTACTGCTGCCCAAGGTGGAAAATGCCGCCCAGGTCGCCGTTGCTCGGCACCCTGGCAAGCCAGTCTGGCCCATCATCGAAAGCGCCAAGGGCCTCTTGGCACTGGCGCAGATCGCCCATGCCGAGGGCGTCGAACGGTTGTCGTTCGGCAGCCTGGACCTGGCGCTGGATCTACAGCTGAACACCGAGAGTGCTGCAGCACGGCAGTTTCTGGATCAGGCACGCATGGCTGTGCAGCTGCACTCACGCGGCGCTGGCCTGCTGCCGCCGCTCGATGGCGTGTTTCCTGCCATTGCCGACCCCGAGGGCCTGCAGCAGGCGATGCGGCATGCCTATGACCTGGGCTACGGCGGAGCGCTGTGCATCCATCCCCGGCAGGTGGCGGTGATTCACGCGGCCTTGGCACCGAGGGTGGAAGAACTGGCCTGGGCACGACGGGTCGTGGCAGCGAGCGAGGCGGCCCGAGGCGCCGGGGCCTTCCAGCTGGATGGGCAGATGGTCGATGCCCCGGTGTTGTTGCGGGCACAGCGACTGTTGGCGCAACCGTAGGCCAGGGCACGGTGTTCGGCCATGCCGAACGCCGCCTTACACAAATGCTAATTCTCTAAACGCAGGCCCTGGTCCATCTTTACGCTCAATCCTCCTACAACAATAAATCAGAGGTGACATCGATGTTGAAACTGACCCAGGCGCTGTTCTGCGCCGCCGCAGTGTCCATGGCAGGCATCGCCCAGGCCGCCGACCCGATCATCATCAAGTTCGCCCACGTGGTGGCCGACAGTACCCCCAAAGGCCAGGGTGCGCTGATGTTGCAGAAGCTCGTCGCCGCCGACCCGCAGCTCAAGGACAAGGTCAAAGTCGAGGTCTACCCCAACTCGTCGCTGTTCGGCGACGGCAAGGAGATGGAAGCCTTGCTGCTCGGCGATGTACAGATGCTGGCGCCGTCGCTGGCCAAGTTCGAGCATTACAACAAGCAGGTGCAAATCTTCGACCTGCCGTTCCTGTTCGACGACCTGGCCGCCGTCGACCGCTTCCAGCAAGGCCCGCAAGGCAAGGCACTGTTGACCTCGATGGAGGACAAAGGCATCCGTGGCCTGGCCTATTGGCACAACGGCCTCAAACAGCTTTCGGCGAACAAGAAGGTGATCCTGCCCAAGGATGCCCGTGGCCTGAAGTTCCGCGTGCAGGCCTCAAGCGTGCTCGAAGAACAGTTCAAGGCGATCCGCGCCAACCCGCGCAAGATGAGCTTCGCCGAGGTTTACCAGGGCCTGCAGACCGGCACGGTCAACGGCACCGAGAACACCTGGTCGAACTACGAAAGCCAGAAGGTCAACGAAGTGCAGCCGTTCTTCACCGAGACCAACCACGGCCTGATCGACTACATGGTGATTACCAACGCCACGTTCTGGAACGGCCTGCCTGAGGACGTCCGTGGCGAGCTGCAAACGCTCATCGACCAGGTCACCGTCGAGGTGAACAAGCAGGCCGAAGCCCTCAACCAGACGTCGCGGCAAAAGATTCTCGAGGCCAAGACCAGCGAGATCGACCCGCTGACCGCCGAGCAACGCCAGCAGTGGCGTGAGGCGATGCGCCCGGTGTGGGAGAAGTTCTCCGATCAGATCGGCACCGACCTGATCGACGCCGCCGACGCCGCCAACAAGGCGACCTGACCCACGCTGCGTCCTGCCCTGGCCACCCGCTATCTGGGTGGCCTGCCCTCTGCTTGTCTGGAGAATCCCTATGCAATCGCTCAGGCGTGTCTGGGAGCACTTCGAGGAAGGCATGATCGCCTTTCTCCTGGCCGCCATGACCCTGGTGACCTTCCTCTACGTGGCACTGAACAACCTCTACACGATGTTCTACACGCTCAGTAATCACTGGGCCTTCGCCAGCGACCTGCTGCTCGGCATCGGCGACCACCTGATGGGCTACGCCCAGGACATGACCTGGAGCATCGCCCTGACCAAGGCCATGTTCGGCTGGCTGATCTTCTTCGGTATCGCCTACGGCGTGCGCACTGCCGGCCACCTGGGAGTCGACGTGCTTGTGCGGCGCACCCGCAAGCCGGTGCAGCGGGTGCTGGCGATGATCGCCTGCGGCTGCTGCCTGGCCTATGCCGGTTTGTTCCTGGTGGCAAGCATCAAGTGGGTGAGCGCGGTGCTGGTAGCCGGCATCGGCGCCGAGGACCTCGACCGCTATGGCATCAAGGTCGGCCATATCGCGCTGATCGTGCCGATCGGTTTCGCCCTGGTGATCGTGCGTTACCTGGAAATCCTCTATCGCCTGTTCACCCATCGCCAATATGGCCTGGGCCTGGCCGACGAGGCCGGCGAAGCCAGCAAACTGGCCAACCCTGGCGAGGAGCATCACTGATGACGGTTATCTGCCTGTTCCTGTTGCTGTTCGTGTTAATGTTCCTCGGCGTGCCAATCGCCATTGCCCTGGGGCTGTCGGGGGCGCTGTCGATCCTTATGTTCAGCCAGGACTCACTGAGTTCGCTGGCGATCAAGCTGTTCGAGACCTCCGACAGCTACACCTTCCTGGCCATCCCGTTCTTCCTGCTGTCGGGCGCATTCATGACCACCGGTGGCGTGGCGCAGCGGCTGATCGACTTCGCCAATGCCTGCGTCGGGCATATCCGCGGCGGCCTGGCGATTGCCGCCGTGCTGGCGTGCATGCTGTTCGCCGCGCTGTCGGGCTCGTCACCGGCCACGGTCGCGGCGGTGGGTTCGATTGCCGTCGCCGGCATGGTGCGCTCCGGCTACCCACGCGAGTTCGGCGCCGGGATTATCTGCAACGCCGGCACCCTCGGCATCCTGATTCCGCCGTCGATCGTCATGGTGGTGTACTCGGCAGCCACCGAGACCTCGGTGGGCAAGCTGTTCATGGCCGGCGTGATACCCGGCATCCTGCTTGGCGTATGCCTGATGGTGACGATCTACATCGTCGCCCGGATCAAGAAGCTGCCGGCGCAACCCCGCGCCAGCTTCCGCGAATGGCTGAGCACCGCCCGGCGCGCGTTCTGGGGGCTGTTGCTGCTGGTGATCATCCTGGGTGGCATCTACAGCGGCATGTTCACCCCGACCGAAGCGGCGGCCGTGGCTGCGGTGTACTCCGCGTTCATCGCGCTGTTCGTGTACAAGGACATGCGCCTGCGCGATTGCCCGAAAGTGCTGCTGGAGTCGGGCCGGCTGACCATCATGCTGCTGTTCATCATCGCCAACGCCATGCTCTTCGCCCATGTGCTGACCACCGAACAGATCCCCCAGCAAATTACCCAATGGGTGTTGTCCGAGGGGCTGACGCCGATCGGCTTCCTGATCATGGTCAACGTCGTGCTGCTGGTGGCCGGCAGCTTCATGGAGCCGTCGGCGATCATCCTGATCCTGGCGCCGATCTTCTTCCCGATCGCGATGAAGCTGGGTATCGACCCGATTCACCTGGGGATCGTGATGGTGGTGAACATGGAGATCGGCCTGGTCCACCCACCGGTGGGGCTGAACCTGTTCGTGACCTCGGCGGTGACTGGCTTGACCTTGGGGCAGACGATCCGCGCGGCGCTGCCGTGGCTATCGATCCTGCTGTTGTTCCTGGTGCTGGTGACCTATGTGCCGTTCATTTCGCTGGCGCTGCCGGCGTGGTTGGGCATGCCGTAAGCATGCACCGCATATCCCGTGGGAGCGGCTTTAGCCGCGAAGCAGGCACCGCGCTGGATGGCACGGGCTTCGCCCGTGTTCGCGGGACAAGCCCGCTCCCACAGGGATCGCGCAGCTTTCTAAGTTTTGTGGAAGACAGTTGCTCCCACAGGGATCATTCTGCAAGCTCAAATTCCGCCACCGGCGAGCAACTCCGTCATCACCTCAGCCAACGCCTTGACCATCACATCTGCCGTTGGCCGATGGACGATGACGATCTCGTAGCTGTCCACCTCAGGTAACCCCTGCCCCTCTCCCATCACCCGATGCTCAGCGGTTGCCGCCCTCGGCGGCAACAGGCTGATGCCCATGCCGTCGGCCACTGCCGCCTGGATGCCGCTGAGGCTGGAACTGGTGAAGCTGATTCGCCAGCGCCGGCCCATGCCTTCGATGGCGCTGATCATGTCTTCGCGATACAGCCCGCGCGGCGGGAAGGTCACCAGCGGGATAGGGTCTAGCTCGAAGGACGGCAGGCGCGCGCTGTCGATCCATTGCAAGCGTTCGGGCCAGCAGGCCACGCCCTCGCGGGTGTTGCGCCGCTGCTTGAGCAATACCAGGTCGAGTTCGCCGTTGTCGTAGGCCTGGCTGAGGTCGCGGCACAGGCCGCTGGTGACTTCCAGCTTGACCTGTGGATGCAACCGGCTGAACGCCGACAGCGCGTTGGTGGTGCGCCCACCGACGAAATCCTCCGGCACGCCCAGGCGCACCGTTACACCGACCATGGCGCCTGCCAGCGCTTCGAGCATCTGGTCGTTCAACGCCAGCATGTGCCGGGCATAACCGAGCAAGGTCTGCCCGGCGTCGGTCGGCAGCACGTCGCGGTTGCCGCGCACCAGCAGGCGGTGGCCGACCATCTCTTCGAGGCGGCGAACTTTCTGGCTGATGGTCGACTGGGTCGAGTGCAATCGCGCGGCGGCGGTGGTGAAGCTGCCGCAATCGGCTACGACGACAATCGCCCGCAGCAGGTCGAGGTCGAACAGGGCTCTATTCGATTTAACGCTGATGGACATCTTTGTATTCAACTACTGAATGGCGAGCGCTGACTTCTACCACGGCTAATCGCCGAGCGCCACGCCTTCGCGACGCGGGTCGGCGCCACCCGACCAGCCTCTGGCGGTGCGCTGGATAATCTGCATGCCGCTGGTCATGACCATGGGTGTAATCTCGTGGCCCCATGCCGCCAGCTGGCGAATGAGCGCCGGGCTGGTCAGCCCGGCCTCCAATTCGGTGCCAGCATTGCGGCTGCCGAAATTCGGCAGGTTGCAGGCCTGCTGCGGATCGAGTTGCCAGTCCAGGAGGCCGATCAATGCCTTGTTCACGTAACCGATGATCTGCGAGCCGCCGGGTGATCCGAGGCTGGCCACCAGCTCGCCGGAGTCTCGGGCAAAGACCAAGGTCGGCGCCATGGCGGACAAAGGGCGCTTGCCGGGCTCGACACGATTGGCCACCGGCTTGCCGTTTTCCTGGGGGATGAAGGAGAAGTCGGTCAGGTGGTTGTTTAGCAAAAAGCCTTTGACCATCAGGTGCGAGCCGAACGCGGCCTCCACCGACGTGGTCATGGCCAGCGCCTGGCCGCTGTCGTCGACGGCGCTGAGGTGCGAGGTGGAAATACGTAGCGGCGAGCGGTCCGGTGCCATGGCCAGGTCGGCGCCTTCGGGTTTACCCGGGCGCGCATATTTCATGCTGTAGTCACCGATCTGCGCGGCGCGCCCGGCCAGGTAAGCAGGGTTGGTCAGCGCCTTGAGCGGGACTGGCACGTAGTCGCTGTCGGCCAGGTACTGCGCACGGTCGGCGTAGGCCAGCCGCTCGGCTTCGGCGATCAGGTGGACGGCCAGGGGGGCAGGTTCCAGGCCTGCCACGGAAGACGTGGTGCGGAGCGGCAGGGTTGCCAGGTCGCGTTGCGGGTTGGCACGTTGCAGCGCGTCAAGGATGCCCAGGGTCTGCAGCACGGTCACCCCGCCCGAGGACGGCGGCGGCATGCCGCAGATCTGCCAGATTTTGTAGGGGCCGCACAGCGGCGTGCGTTCCTTGGCCTGGTACTGGCGCAGGTCGTTCAGGGAAAGGTGGCCGGGATTGGCATGGGTGCGCACTTTGGCAACGATCGCTTCGGCGATCTCGCCGGTGTAGAACGCTTCGACGCCTTGATCGGCTATTCGCTCGAAGGTGTTAGCAAGTTCCGGGTTGCGTAGCCGCGTTCCTACCGGCAGTGGCCGTCCCTGATCATCCAGGAGGTAGCGGGCCATAGCCGGTGAGCTGGCGATGAAAGGGTCACCCGCCACCAAGGTATTGAGGCGTTGGGAAACCGGAAAGCCATTACGCGCCAAGGTGATGGCTGGAGTGAACAGGTCGCGCCAGGGCAGCTTGCCATGCTGGTCGTGCGCGAGTTTCAGCGCCCGCAGAACACCGGGCACGCCTACCGAACGGCCGCCGATCTGCGCGTCCCGGAACGGCATCGGGGTGCCGTCTGCTTGCAGGAACAGCGTTTGCGTAACAGTTGCCGGTGCGGTTTCGCGGCCGTCGAATGCCTGCACACGCTTGCCGTCCCAGTAAAGGATGAATGCCCCGCCACCGATGCCGCTGGATTGCGGCTCGACCAGGGTGAGGACCATCTGCATGGCAATGGCCGCATCGATGGCACTGCCGCCGGCGCGCAGTATCGCCCGGCCGGCCTCGCTGGCCAGGGGGTTGGCGGCGGCGACCATGTGCCGGGTGGCGTGCACCGGTTGCAGGGCGGTGCGATAGCCGGATTGGAGCTCCGGTGGTGCGGGTAGGACTTGGTCGGCTTGGGCGCATTGAGCGGCGGCAAGGCACAGGGCGCCAATCAGGTGCGTCGGGAATTTCATCGGTTGTGTCCTTTCGAAGTGCACGCCGGTGGGCTTTCCGCGCTCTCAAGATCGAGCGCCGCCCGCGCGGCGCTCGTTCTCAAGAACACTAAAACCCTATCGGCGGCCACCTGGTAGCCCTCACCCAACCCTGAGCCTCAATCCTACCCCACCTCCTCAAACGGCAATCCCACATAATTCTCGGCAATATTCACCAACCCCGCCTCGGACGACAGGAAATACTCCCGATCCGCCTCCTGCATCTTCTGGTCCCAGGCATCTTTGTGCTCGCCAAAATCATGCAGCAACTGGGTCATGAACCAACTGAACCGCTCGCCCTTCCAGACCCGACGCAGTGCCAACGGCGAATACTGCTGCAATAGATCGGCACGGCCCTCGCGATAGACCTTGACCAGAATCCGATACAGGTAATTAACATCCGAAGCCGCCAGGTTAAGGCCCTTGGCGCCCGTGGGTGGAACGATATGCGCGGCATCACCCACCAGAAACAGGTTGCCGTACTGCATCGGCTCGACCACCTGGCTGCGCAGTGGGGCGATGCTTTTTTCCAGCGCCGGGCCGGTAACCAGCCGCTCCGCCACATCCTCGGGCAAACGGGCCTTGAGTTCATCCCAGAAGCGCGCATCTGACCAATCTTCGACCCGCTCCGTCAGTGGCACCTGCAGGTAGTAACGGCTGCGCGTCTGCGAACGCTGGCTGCACAGCACGAAGCCCCGCTCATGGTGGGCATAGATCAGTTCATGGTTGACCGGTGGGGTGTCGGACAACAGCCCAAGCCAGCCGAAGGGGTACACGCGCTCGTAATGCTTGAGCACGCCTTCGGGAATGCTTTGCCGGGAGACGCCGTGAAAACCGTCGCAACCGGCGATGTAGTCGCAGTCCAGGCGGTGGGTCTGCCCGTCTTTTTCAAACGTGATGTACGGCCGTTCACCCTTGAGTTCGTGCGGCTGGACATTGCTGGCAGTGTAGATGATCGGTGCCCCACTGACCTCGCGTGCCTGCATCAGGTCACGGGTGACTTCGGTCTGGCCGTAGACCATCACGGTCTTGCCGCCGGTCAGGCCCTTGAGGTCCAGGCGCTGGCGGCGGCCACCGACCAGCAGTTCGACACCTTCATGAACCAGCCCTTCGCGGTCCATGCGTTCGGCGACACCGGCCTCGCGCAACAAGTCGACGGTGCCCTGCTCGAGCACGCCGGCACGGATACGACCGAGCACATATTCCGGGGTCTGGCGTTCGACAATGACGGTATCGATGCCTGCCCTGTACAACAAGTGACCGAGCAGCAGGCCAGACGGACCGGCCCCGATGATTGCAACCTGAGTTTTCATTGTTGTTGTCTCGTGCTTGTAGGGTTCGCACTTGCATTTTTACTGGCTGCAGCGGCCAAATAAGTGTGTTATCCCATGCAAAACCTGCACTTTTACAAATAACGTTCGATTAACGGACAGGCGTTACAGCATGAAATCCACCCTTCCCGGCGTCCCGTTGTTCCAGCTGTACGGCGAAAACCAGGCCTGGCCCGGCACCGACCTGCTGCACTGCGAGTCGATCCCGGCGCGTAGTCGCCTGCACCATTGGGAAATCAAGCCGCACCAACACGCCGAGCTGTTTCAACTGCTGTATGTGCAGCGTGGCCAGGCCGAAGTGGAGATAGAGGGGGCACACAGCGTCATCAGCGAAGCTGCGATCCAGGTGGTTCCGCCGCTGACCGTGCATGGCTTTCGTTTCAGCGCCGATATCCAGGGCCATGTGCTGACCTTCGGCACGGCACTGGTGGCTGGCCTGGAGCAGCGCCTGGGCGCACCGTTGAGTGTATTGACCAGACCCGCGTGCTACCCCCTGGGCAAGGATCGTCTGCGCCTGCGCCAGCTGATCGAGACGCTGCAACAGGAATACCAAGGCCATGCGCCTGCAAGGTCGACCCTGCTCGAAGCGCTGGTGACCGCGCTGATGGTGTGGATCAGCCGTCGCCAGCAACTGGGCCAGCCACCTCGCAACCGCGACGAACGTGACCGCCAGCTGCTCGGGGAGTACCTACGCCTGGTCGAAACACATTTCCGTGAGCACCTGTCCGTGGAAGATTTCGCCGCGCGGCTGAACATCTCGAGCCTGCAACTCAACCAGTTGTGCCGGGCGTTAAGCGGGCAGACCGCGCTGCAGGTGGTGCACCAGCGATTGTTGCTGGAGGCGAGGCGTAATCTGATCTACACACGCATGAACATTGGGCAATTGTCCGATAGCCTGGGGTTCAGCGACCCCACTTACTTTGCGCGGTTCTTCAAGCGCTTGAGCGGGCAGACGCCCAATGGCTATCGGCGCTCGGTACAGCGTGACAGCTAAGCGGGTTTCGCCACGCTGCTTGACGTATACGTCAACCTGCATTCAGGATACCGCCATACCCCACGCCGAGCCCAAGCATGAGCAGCCAGACCTACAGCATCTCCGACCTGTCCCGCGAGCTGGACATCACCACCCGCGCCATCCGCTTCTACGAAGAACAGGGCCTGCTCAGCCCTGAGCGCCGCGGCCTGGAGCGTATCTACTCGGCACGCGACAAGGTCAGCTTGAAGCTGATCCTGCGCGGCAAACGCATCGGTTTCTCGCTGGCCGAATGCCGCGAACTGATCGAGCTGTACGACCCCACCAGCGGCAACCTCAAGCAACTCAACAGCATGCTGGCGAAGATCGCCGAGCGCCGCGCCCAGCTCGAACAGCAGATGCTCGACATTCACCAGATGCAACTGGAACTGGACACCGCCCAGGAGCGCTGCGAACAGGCCCTGACCGCGACCTTGAACCATAACGACAACCGCTGACCCGCCACAGGAACCCCGCCATGCCCTTGCCCGAAAAAGTCCGCCTGGTCGAAGTCGGCCCCCGCGACGGCCTGCAGAACGAAGCTCAGCCCATCAGTGTCGCCGACAAGGTGCGGCTGGTCGACGACCTGACCGACGCCGGCCTGGCCTACATCGAAGTTGGCAGTTTCGTTTCGCCCAAGTGGGTGCCGCAGATGGCCGGCTCTGCCGAGGTGTTCGCCGGTATTCGGCAGCGCCCAGGTGTCACCTACGCGGCCCTGGCACCCAACCTGCGCGGATTCGAAGACGCCCTGGCCGCAGGGGTCAAGGAAGTGGCAGTGTTCGCCGCCGCCTCCGAGGCATTTTCCCAGCGCAACATCAATTGCTCGATCAGTGACAGCCTCACGCGCTTCGAACCGATCATGGAGGCGGCACGCAGCCACGGTGTGCGGGTACGCGGGTACGTCTCCTGCGTGCTGGGCTGCCCGTATGAAGGCAAGGTCAGTGCCGAGCAGGTCGCCCCGGTGGCCAAGGCCCTGCATGAGATGGGCTGCTACGAAGTTTCGCTGGGCGACACCATTGGCACGGGCACTGCCGGTGATACCCGCCGGCTGTTTGAAGTGGTCTCGGCCGTGGTGCCGCGCGAGCAGCTGGCCGGCCACTTCCACGACACCTACGGACAGGCGCTTGCCAATGTGTACGCCAGCCTGCTCGAAGGCATCCGTGTATTCGACAGCTCGGTGGCCGGCCTGGGGGGCTGCCCCTACGCCAAAGGCGCCACGGGTAATATCGCCAGTGAAGATGTGGTGTATCTGCTGCAAGGGCTGGGTATTGACACCGGCATCGACCTCGACCGCCTGATCGCTGCCGGGCAGCGCATCAGCAACGTGCTGGGCCGGGCCAATGGGTCGCGTGTGGCGCGGGCGCGCAGTGCACAGTGAGAGTCACACGGTTGTCACATCGGTGTGGGCGGAGTGTTACCGCCCCCACAGTTTTCAGCAAAAAATCGGGTAACAGGGAAACAAATCGACAGAATTTCAGGTCGCCTGCTTTCGCCTGATTCAATCAAGCCACTGATTTTAAAGGATTTTAAAAAGTTGGCACGGCACCTGCTATATCTCTGGTACAACAAAAACAAAAAACGTGACATCCAATAAAAACAACATGAAACGGCTCTGACATAACAAGAACAACACGGCAGAGGCGCAGCTAGCAGATTTTTTTGGAGTAGACAGGCTTTTCAGGGGTTCGCCCCCGCGATCTGGCACAGAACAATAAAACTACCTCAAGGTAGCGACAGTCAGCTTCGGATCCTTTGGATGATTGCAGGTCAGCGCTCAAAAAAATACGTTTGCTCTTGGCCCCGGATGGGGGTCGCTCGCAACACCAAGGCAGGCCTACAAAAACAACAAAAGGCCCGTCTCAATAATAAGAAAAGAGCAGGCAACAACGCTTTGAGGGGAGCTTCGGCTCCCCTCAGTGCTTCCTGCCCTCCTCCTCTCGCTGTTTCTCATCGTTCCCGCCCTCAACCTTATCCACCACCAATGGCATCGTCGCCAGCACCAGCAACGCCAGCAGCGTGCTGATCAGTGCCGTGGCCTCACGCCCCATGCCTGCAGCGGTACCAATCGCAGCCGTCATCCACAGGCCGGCGGCAGTGGTCAAGCCTTTGACATGGCTGGTGTCTTGGCCGTTACCTTTGAGGATAGTGCCCGCACCGAGAAAACCGATGCCGGCGACGATGCCCTGGATGACCCGGCTCAACGCCTGCTCATCGGCACCCGCCATGCTTGGCGCCAGGACGAACAGCGCAGCGCCCATCGACACCAGCATGTGTGTGCGCACGCCGGCGGATTTGCCCTTGTGCTCCCGCTCGAAACCCAGCACTGCGCCCAGTACCGCTGCCATCAACAGCCGCAAAACGATGCGCACGACTTCCTGAGCGTCGGTGATGTCGGCAAATTCTGCTTGAAGGGTTTGCCAGATGAGGTCCATCGGGATTGTCTCGAACGCAAGTTATGTATTGCCTGTGCCGGCGTCTTCGCGGGGCAAGCCCGCTCCCACAGATTCCGGCCACGCTGCTGTCATTGTGGGAGCGGGCTTGACCCGCGAAGGGGCCGGCACAGGCTCCTTTAAAGGTTGACCCTTGCACATCAGGCAAAGTGCCCGCCCAGCGGAATCATGGAATCACGCTGGACCGCCAGCGGTCACACCTGTAACCGCACCCCGGAGGATCACCCCATGCCCGTCGAAATCGAAGAAAGCACCTGCCGCTGCACCCTCATCGGCGAAGAACTGCGCATCGAAGGCGAAGGCCCGGACATCGAGATCATCACCGATGAGCAACTGCACATGTCCGTGGCGCTGCTGGCCGGCCAGCGCGTGCCAATTACCGAAATCGAAGCAGACGCCTTGACGGTGGCAGGTGCGGTGGATAGCCGCAGGCATCTGAAGGCCAGCGTCCCAGGCTCGGTAATCTGAGGCTCAGCGGACAATTTCCGGAAATCTGATACGGTTTTTAACATCAAACCTGAGCCTGTGCTGAATACAGCCTGGGGGCCATAGTGCTCATGCCTGATTCAGGCCTGATGAGCACCGTAGCCATGAACGACAGAATCGACCTTATCGAACTGGCCGCCCCACGGCGGCCCGCCGCCACCGGCATTCATACTCGCAGTTTCACCGGCCTCTACCGCAACCTGCGCATTGGCTTTGCCGGCCTGTTGTTCGTGCTGTTCTTCGGCACCGCCTGGCTGAACTGGAACGGACGTCAGGCGGTGCTGTGGGACCTGTCCAGCAGCAAATTCCATATCTTCGGCACCACCTTCTGGCCGCATGACTTCATCCTGCTGTCGGCACTGCTGATCATCTGCGCCTTCGGCCTGTTCGCCATTACGGTGTACGCCGGCCGTGTCTGGTGTGGCTACAGTTGCCCGCAGAGCGTGTGGACCTGGTTGTTCATGTGGTGCGAGAAAATCAGCGAAGGCGACCGCAACCAACGCATCAAACTCGCCGCCGCCCCCTGGAGCCTGCGCAAGCTTGCACGCCGCTCGCTCAAGCATGGCCTATGGCTGGTGATCGGTGTGCTCACCGGGCTGACTTTCGTGGGTTACTTCACGCCAATCCGCCCCCTCGCTCAGGAACTGTTCAGCTTGCAACTGGGCGGCGTGGCGCTGTTCTGGGTGGTGTTCTTCACCAGCGCCACCTATATCAACGCCGGTTTTCTGCGCGAAGCAGTGTGCCTGCACATGTGCCCGTATGCGCGCTTCCAGAGCGTGATGTTCGACAAGGACACCCTGGCCGTGGCCTATGACCCGCGCCGGGGCGAAGCACGCGGCCCGCGCAAGAAAGGCAGCGACCACCACGCACAAGATTTGGGTGATTGCATCGACTGCACCTTGTGCGTGCAGGTCTGCCCGACCGGCATCGACATTCGCCAAGGCCTGCAGATGGCCTGCATCGGCTGCGCCGCCTGCATCGATGCCTGCGACAATGTCATGGACAAGATGGGTTACCCACGCGGCCTGATCGGTTACAAATCCGAACACAGCCTGCAAGGCGGTACCACCCATTGGCTGCGCCCGCGCTTGCTGGGCTACGCCGTCGCCTTGCTGGTGATGATCGGCGCCCTGGTGGCCGCCTTGCAATTGCGCCCCATGGTATCGATGGACGTGATCAAGGACCGTGGCCTGTTCCGCGAGAACGCCCAGGGCCAGATCGAGAACATCTACCTGCTCAAGGTCATCAACAAGACCGAACTCAGCCAGCGTTATCACTTGCGTCTGATCGATGCCGAGGGTTTCGAACTGCACGGCAAGACCGACTTCGTCATTCCCGCCGGGGAGATGAGCGAGGTGCCGGTGTCGGTCGCCCTGCTCGCCGAACGCCCGGCCAGCAGCTCGCAGGAACTGGCCTTCGAGATCCAGGACAGCGATCAGCCAGCTATCCGCAGTGTGGCCCGCAGCCGCTTCGTGGCGCCGCTCAACCGCTGATCCCTTACACTTACTGTTCACCTTGCTTGCCGAGCCCTCATGAAACGTTACGAACGCTTTGCCGACGACATTGCCGAACTGATCCGCTCCGGGGTGCTCGGCCCCGGCCAGCGCGTGCCCTCGGTGCGCTACGCCAGCCAGACCCACGGGGTCAGCCCGTCGACGGTATTCCAGGCTTACTACTTGCTCGAACGCCGCGGGCTGATCCGCGCACGGCCGCGTTCGGGCTACTTCGTCAATGCCCATGCGCCGCGTCAGTTTAGTGAACCGCAACCCCTGGAACCGCTGAGCGAATCGACTGACGTAGATGTCAGCGCCCTGGTGTTCTCCATCCTCGAATCGATCAAAGATCCCAACACCGTGGCGTTCGGCTCGGCCTTCCCCAGCCCCGAACTGTTTCCGCTGCAGCGCCTGTCACGCTCTCTGGCCAGCGCCAGCCGGGCGATGGATCCGCGCATGGTGGTGACTGACCTGTCGCCGGGCAACCCACAGTTGCGTCGGCAGATCGCCTTGCGCTACATGGTCGGTGGGCTGATGCTGCCCATGGAAGAACTGTTGATCACCAATGGCGCTCTGGAAGCGTTGAACCTGTGCCTGCAGGCGGTCACTGAACCGGGCGATCTGGTGGCGATCGAGGCGCCGGCCTTCTACGCCTGCCTGCAGGTGCTGGAACGGCTCAAGCTCAAGGCGGTGGAGATCCCGGTACACCCGCGCGAAGGCATGGACCTGGCCGCGCTTGCCCAGACCCTGGACAAGCACCCGATCAAGGCGGTGTGGTGCATGACCAACTTCCAGAACCCGGTGGGTGCGAGCATGCCCGAGGCCAAGAAGCAGGCGTTGGTCGAATTGCTGCGGCGCCACCAGGTGCCGCTGATCGAAGACGATGTCTACGCCGAGTTGTACTACGCGCAGCAGGCGCCCAAACCGGCCAAGGCCTTCGATACCCAGGGCCTGGTCATGCACTGCGGCTCGTTCGCCAAGAGCCTGGCACCAGGCTATCGCATCGGCTGGGTGGCGGCCGGGCGCTTTGCGCAGAAGATCGAGCGGCTCAAGCTGATGACCTCCCTATGCGCTTCGATGCCGGCCCAGGCAGCTATTGCCGACTACCTGCAACACGGCGGCTATGACCGCCACTTGCGCAAACTGCGCTACGCCCTGGAAGGTCAGCAGGCCAACATGCTCGCCGCGATTGCCAAGCATTTTCCGGCGCAGACACGGGTCAGCCAGCCGTCCGGCGGCTACTTCCTGTGGCTGGAGCTGCCCGAGCAGATGGATGCGCTGAAGCTGTTTCACATGGCCTTGGCCCAGGGCATCAGCATCGCGCCAGGGCCGATCTTTTCGCCGACCCGACGCTTTGGTAACTGCATACGTCTTAATTACGGCAGCCCCTGGCACGACGATGCCGAGCGGGCCATGGAAACCCTGGGGCGCATCATACGATCGTTCTAGCCGCCGCCGGGGCGCGCACGCTAAAGTTGCGTACTGCTCTGTGCCGGACGCCCCAATGCCCCACCGCGAATTGCATCAACTACGTCAGCAGGTCGACGCCTTGCAACGGCGCAATGCTGAACTTGAATCAACCCTGGTGCACCAGCAGGCGGTGGGTGATGACCTGTTCCGCTTCCTGTTCGACACCATGGACGAGGGCTTTTGTGTCATCGAGTTCTTCGATGGTCCGCACGGCCCGCTCAGTGATTACGTGCACATCGTCGCCAACGCGGCCTACGCCAAGCACGCGGGGATTCCCAACGTGGTGGGCCAGAAGCTGCGCGAAATGGTCCCCGACGAGGCCGACGACTGGGTGGCGCGTTATGGCAAGGTGCTGCGTACCGGTGAGCCGCTGCAGTTCGAGCAGGAGCTGGTCGCCACGGGCCACGTGTTGTCGGTTACCACGTTTCGCGTGGAGCCGGCCGAACGGCGCCAGGTCGCCGTGCTGTTCAAGGATGTGACTGAACGGCGCAAAGCCGAGGTGGCCCTGCAGCAACTCAATGAAGAATTGGAACGGCGCGTCAGCGAAGCATTGGCCGAGCGTCGGTTATTTGCCGAGCTGGTAGACCACAGCGTGGTCAACGTGCATGTGGTCGATGCAGGCATGCGCTGGCTGGCGGTCAATCGCCAGGCGCAGCAGGACTTTCATAATTTGTACGGGTGCACGCCACACGTCGGCGATCACATGCCCGCGCTGATGGGCGCCAATCTGCAGGACTACTTCCTGATCCTGCCGTTGTGGCAACGCGCGCTGGCAGGCGAACACTTCACCATCACCGAAGCCTTTGGCCATGAGTCGAATCGACGCCACTTCGAATTGCGCTTCAACGCCCTGCGCAACGCGCAGGGGGATGTGCAGGGCGCCTACCTGTTCGCCTATGACGTCAGTGCACGGGTGCAGGATCAGCAGCGTCTGGCTCATGCCGAGCAAGCGCTGCGCCAGGCTCAGAAGATGGAGGCCGTAGGCCAGCTCAGTGGCGGTATCGCCCACGACTTCAACAACTTGCTGGGCGGTATCCTCAACGCACAGGAACTGATGCATCAACGCCTGGGCCAAGGGCGTTACGAGGATCTCGACCCCTTGCTGGAGTTGTCCAGCACCTCCGCGAAGCGGGCCTCATCGCTGGTGCATCGACTGCTGGCGTTTTCGCGTCAGCAAACCTTGCAACCGCTCGCCACTCAGGTCACGGAACTCGTCAGCGGCATGGAAGATCTCATCCGCCGCAGTATAGGCCCGTCCATCACGCTGCGTAGCCGTTTCGACAGCGAACTGTGGCCGACCTTCATCGACCCGCCGCAACTGGAAAGTGCCCTGCTCAACCTATGCATCAATGCCCGCGACGCGCTGTCCTCAGGCGGCACGATCGATATCGTGGGTGAGAACATTGTCCTCGACATTGAACTGGCACAGCCTCTGGAACTCAGCCCGGGGGATTATGTATGCCTGAGTGTGATCGACAACGGCTGCGGTATGAGTGCCGAGGTGGCGGTGCGGGCCGTCGATCCGTTCTTCTCGACCAAACCCATGGGCCAGGGCACCGGTCTCGGCCTGTCGATGACGTATGGCTTCGTCCGTCAGTCGGGGGGGCAGTTGCGTTTGCTCTCCACTCCCGAAGAGGGCACCCGGGTCAAGCTGTACCTTCCGCGCCACCACGAACAACCCAGGGAACAGATCCGCGAACCCAAGCGGACATTAATGGACAGCAGCCGCTCAAGCGGGCAACGCATTCTGCTGGTCGAGGATCAGGCGGCCCTGCGCCTGGTCGTCAGCGACGTATTGGAGGAGCTGGGCTATCAGGTCGAGGCCTTTGAAAATGCCCCGGCCGCCCTGGCTCACCTCCAGCAATGCGAGCGCCCGGACCTGCTGCTCAGCGACATCGGCTTGCCCGATGGCCTCAATGGCCGTCAACTGGCAGAGCAATGCCGTCTTGTCTACTCCGACCTGAAAGTGTTGTTCATCACCGGCTACGACGAGAGCGCGGCATTGAGCGATGGTCAGTTGCTGCAAGGGACCAGCGTGCTGACCAAGCCGTTTGATCTGGATGCATTGGCCGAACGCGTGCGCCAATTGCTTGCCGATGAGCTGCCCTGAGGGCAGCGATCAGCGGCCGCCGCCCAGGTCGATGAAACTGCCAGTGGAATACGACGCCTTGTCCGAAAGCAGCCAGAGAATCGCCTCGGCGACTTCTTCAGGGTACCCGCCGCGGCCCATGGGTAGGCCTGGTTCAAGTTTGGCCACGCGGTTGGGGTCGCCTGACAGGGCATGGAAGCCGGTATGGATGTAACCCGGGCGAACGCCGTTGACGCGCACGCCCTCGCCTGCCACTTCCTTGGCCAGGCCAAGGGTGAAGGTGTCCAAGGCACCTTTGGAGGCGGCGTAGTCGACGTACTCGTTGGGTGACCCCAGACGTGCGGCGACCGAGGACACGTTGACGATGGCGCCACCCTGGCCGCCGTGCCGCCGGGCCATGCGCAGCAGTGCGTGCTTGGCACAGAGCATGGGGCCGACCACATTGGTTTTCATTACTTTGAGCAGGCGAAACTCTGACATTTCCTCCACGCGACTCTGCTGGCCGATGGTGCCAGCATTGTTGACCAGCGCGGTGACCGGGCCAAGTTCCTGATCGACGCGCTGGAACAGCTGGATCACCTCATCTTCGACGCTGGCGTCGGCACGCACGGCGACGGCCTCAGCGCCGAGCGCACGGACTTGGGCCAGGATGTTATCGGCGGCCTGGTCGTCGGCGTGATAATTGATGCAGATGCGGTAGCCCTGCCGGGCTGCCAACAGCGCGGTGGCGGCGCCGATGCCACGGCTGGCGCCAGTGATGACGATGACTTTCTCCATGGTTTGCCAATCGCTTGGAAAAGGAAGAATCGACAATAGGTGAAAAGTCACGGCATGGGAATGACCGAGCGCAGGCCTGCGAGTCATTCCGCTTTCGCTTTTCGCTTTTCGCTTTTCGCTTTTCGCTTTTCGCTTTTCGCTTCTAAGTGTGCGGTAGTTCAGGCGACGCAGAATGCGACTTCAGGAGGCCGAGCGCAGGTCTTGCGGAGGGAGGTGACGGGCAGGAGCCCGTCAAGCGCTTCGGCCCATGGATGGGCCGT